>JBDSEX010000297.1:0-6903 GCA_039919835.1 Luteimonas sp. | reverse complement strand
GGCCAGGCCGGCGGACACATCCGGGCGTGCGTGGCGCGGCATACTCGCGCCTTCGCAAGCCTGGAGAGTCCTGCATGAAATCCCGTGCCGCCGTCGCCTGGGCCGCAGGCCAGCCGCTGGACGTCGTCGAAATCGATGTCGAAGGGCCACGCGCAGGCGAAGTGCTGGTGCGGATCATCGCGACCGGCGTCTGCCACACCGATGCGTTCACGCTCAGCGGCGACGATCCGGAAGGCTTGTTCCCGTCGGTGCTGGGCCACGAAGGTGGCGGCGTGGTCGAAGAAGTCGGCGCAGGCGTCACCAGCGCCAAGGTGGGCGATCACGTGATTCCGCTGTACACGGCCGAATGTCGCCAATGCAAGTTCTGCCTGTCCGGCAGGACCAACCTGTGCCAGGCCGTGCGCGCGACCCAGGGCCGTGGCCTGATGCCCGACGGCACGACGCGCTTCTCGCACAACGGCAAGCCGCTGTATCACTACATGGGCACCAGCACCTTCAGCGAGTACACGGTGGTGCCGGAAATCTCGCTGGCGGTGATCAACAAGGCCGCGCCGCTGGAAAAGGTGTGCCTGCTCGGGTGCGGCGTCACCACCGGCATTGGCGCAGTGCTCAACACCGCGAAGGTCACGCCCGGATCGACGGTCGCGATCTTCGGCCTCGGCGGCATCGGCCTGGCTGCGATCCAGGGCGCGGTGATGGCCAAGGCCGGCCGCATCATCGGCATCGACACCAACCCCGGCAAGTTCGAGCTGGCGATGCAGATGGGCGCGACCGACTGCGTCAATCCGAAGGATTTCGACGCGCCGGGCAGTTACGAAAAACTCCAGCAGGTGATCGTCGACATGACCGATGGCGGTGTCGATTACAGCTTCGAATGCATCGGCAACGTGCAGGTGATGCGTGCGGCGCTGGAGTGCTGCCACAAGGGGTGGGGTGAGTCGGTGATCATCGGCGTCGCTGGCGCCGGGCAGGAAATCAGCACGCGTCCGTTCCAGCTGGTGACGGGTCGCGTGTGGCGCGGCTCGGCTTTCGGCGGCGTCAAGGGCCACACGCAGTTGCCGGGGATGGTCGAGCAGGCGATGCGCGGCGAGATCGCGCTGGACCCGTTCATCACCCACGAGCTGCCCCTGGAACGCATCAACGAGGCGTTCGGGCTGATGCATGCGGGCAAGTCGATCCGCACCGTGATCAGGTTTTGATCATCCATTCTCCCGTTCGCGGGAGAAGGCGCCCATGCATTGAACAGCGTGGGCGGATGAGGGCGCGCGGAACGCGGCGCGTTTCGAACAACCACTCTTGCGAGCCACAGGTTCGATGCTGGCGAGTCTCCCGCGCCCTCACCCCAGCCCCCTCCCGTATACGGGAGAGGGAGCCAAGCCAAAGCGAGAACCGCACATGCAACGCATTGAATCCCACGCCTGCTTCGGTGGCACCCAGGAAGTCTGGTCGCATCGTTCCAGCGCACTCGATTCCACCATGCGTTTCGGCATCTACCTGCCGCCCCAGCTACGGCAGGGCAACTGCCCGGTGCTGTACTGGCTGTCGGGCCTGACCTGCAGCGAGCAGAACTTCATCACCAAGGCCGGCGCGCAGCGTTACGCCGCCGAACACGGCCTGATCCTGGTCGCGCCCGACACCAGTCCCCGTGGGGATGGTGTCGCCGATGCCGACGGGTACGACATCGGGCTCGGCGCAGGCTTCTACGTCAATGCGACGCAGGTGCCGTGGTCGAGGCACTACCGGATGTACGACTACGTGGTCGAAGAACTTCCCGGGTTGGTCGAAAAGAATTTCCCGGCGACCGGTGCACGCGCGATCTCCGGGCACTCGATGGGCGGGCACGGTGCGCTGATCGTCGCGTTGAAGAATCCGGGGCGTTATCGCAGCGTATCGGCATTCGCGCCCATCGCCGCACCGTCGCGCGTGCCGTGGGGCGGGAAAGCGTTCGCCGCCTATCTTGGAGAGGACCGCGCAACATGGGCGCAGTGGGACGCGAGCGAACTGATCGCGCAGGCCACCGAGCGATTGCCGTTGCTGGTCGACCAGGGCGATGCCGACGAGTTCCTGGCAAGTCAGCTGAAACCGGACTTGCTGCAAGCCGCGTGCATGCAGGCCGGGCATCCTCTGGCACTGCGCATGCAGCCCGGCCATGATCACAGCTACTACCTCATTGCCAGTTTCATAGCCGAACACATGGCGCATCACGCGTCCGCGCTGCACCGCGCGTAGGCAGGGCAACCCCAACACGCCGCACACCTGACGACGCACGGTTGACCACGATCCACCCTACGCCCCGGAGGAACGCTGCCTGGGAGACGAAGCAAGCATGAAATCGGTGTAGGCGAATCGGTCGTCGCGCAACACGGTTTCGCCGCGCTCGATCGGCAACGCGGCATCGAACATCGGGCCGGCCTGCACGCAGGTGTGGAACTCGCCGTTCTCGCCGCACGGGTCGACGCCTGACGACAGGTCGGCAAGCAACGCTGCATCGAATGCGCGTCCGCTGAAGCGCGCATCGAGTTGCTGCGTATCCACGCAACACACATGCGCCTGCAATCCGCCATCGATCATCTCGCGCGAAAGCCGTGCGGTGTCGCTGCCGAACAGCGGATACATCGGCGTCCATCCCAGGCGTGCGCACAGGATGTCGCGGTACGCCTTGATGTCTTCCAGGAAGAGGTCGCCGAACGCGATCGTGTCGAGACCTGGCCAGCGTGTGCGCGCCGCCTCAAGTGCAGAGGCGAACACGCGCTCGTAAACCTCGTTGCTGGAACGTTGCGGCATGCGCGCTTCGATCACGGTGAGCCCGCACGCCCTTGCCTGCGCGTGCAGGATGTCGACGCGGATTCCCTGCATCGCGATGCGCTCATAACCCTCGGTGATCGTCGTCACCAGCCCCACGACTTCAATATCGTTGCGTCGCCGAAGGACGTGCAACGCCCACGCCGCATCCTTGCCGCCGCTCCACGACACCAGGACCCGGGTGCTGTCCGGTTTCGACGTCATGTGTTCGGAGACGTGCCGAAGCGCTCAGGCGGCGGACACGTCCCGCAATTCCCATGCGCTGCCCGCGAGCAGCCGCAAACGGTGCTTGAATACGCTGCCGGGAATCGACGTGGTCGCAATCAGGTCGATGTGCAGGTCGTCCTGTCGCCCGGTCACGGTCGCCCCGGGATCGGTTGCGCCCAGCGAACCATCGACGCCTTCGGGATCGGCCTGCGCCGCGCGCCAGCGCTGGAACAGGGTGTCACCGCGCAACGCGTCCTGGAGCTCCGACGCGAATCCGTCCGCGCCCTGCGACGTGAAAGCGAATGCGGCATCGCCGCCGCGCGCTTTTTCTGGATTGGGAAGACTCAGGTAATAACGGGTGGCCATGCGGATTCCTGTCGGAGGCGTGCACGAAGCGTACCCTGCCTGCGTTATCGCCACGTCGTCACGCGAAGGCGTGCGGTTCCGCCGCGAACCCGACCACCACCGCGCCCTTGCCGACGTTGACCATGCCGGTCAGGCTCATCACGCTTTCGTAGACTTCGATGTTGTGCTCGGCGCACGCCTCGCGCAGCGACGCGTACCCCGGCAGAGCGCGCATCTCGTCGAGCTCGCCGCCGTAGCACAGCGTCAGCGTGGGCGTCATCAAGCCCGTGGCGACGCGCCTGATGGCAAACTCAAACATCTTCTGCACCGCGGGCTCGAAGCCCTTGATCTTGGCGACCGGCCCGGTGGCGCCGCGCGCGCCGTGCAGTACCGGCTTGATATCGAGCGCGGTGCCCAGCGCTACGCTCACCAGGCTGACGCTGCGGTCGCCCTTCTTACGGGCGCGCGCCCGGATGTAATACAGGTCGCGCGGAATCAGATACCCGTGCGTGTGCAGCGCCAGGTACTCCAGCCGCGAGCGGATCTTTGCCGGCCCCTCGCCCGCGTCGCGCAGGCGCACCGCTTCGACCGCAAGGATGCCCTGCGCGCAGAACAAAGTCTGCGTGTCGATCACGCGCAACGCAAACGGCGTGTTGTTGCCGGCGGCGGCGCGGATCGGGCGGTATTCGTTGAGGATCGCGAAACTGGCCTGCTGCGCGTTGTCGAAAATGGGGCTGCGCGACTTGGTGATGGTCATGCAGAACACGTAGTCGTAGTCGATCACCAGCCGCTTGAGGAAGAGGTCGCGGATCTGCTCGACGGTGAACGGCATCGTCTCGGCGTTGGCGCCGCGCTCGGCGATATGCGCACGCAGGAATTCGAGTGTGGCGGCCTCGTCGCGATAGTCCACTTGCACGGCATCGTCGATCTTGGCCGTGATCGGCAGGATCTCGATGTTGTTGCCCTTGAGAAAATCGCTGGGCAGGTCGCAGGCCGAGTCGACGACGAGTCCGATGCGCATGGGTCACGGTCCTGTCAAATGGTGAAATAGTGCTTGAAAATAGCAGGCGGCTCGACGAGGGACATGAATGGGCCCGGGCGCCGTCAGGACTGGCGACGCACCGCGACAGGCAGTGACGCGATGCGTCGCATCTCGGGATCATCGATCGCTTGCGGATCGCGCAATACCTCCATGGCGAAGCCGTGGACATCGTTGCCCCAGAACAATGCATCGCCGATCTGCAAAGTCGGCACGCCGAACACGCCCGCGGCAAGCGCGGCATCGGTGTTGTCGCGCAATGCCGACTTGACCGGGTCGCTGGAGACGCTCTCGGCGGTGACACCCAGCGCCTCCATCACCGGCGCCAGCGCCTCGACGCTGTCCGCGGCCTCGCCTTCGGCCCATATCCGGTTGAAGATCGCGTCGATCGCCGCCGGGGTGGTGCCGGCCGCGATGCAGGTGCGCAAGGCCGTGACCGGATTGAACGGATGCGCCGGTGGAAATCGCAATTCGATGCCCTGCCGGCGTGCCTGCCACAACACGTGCCGGTAGGTGAATTCGCGCTTGCACGGGATTTCCGCCGGACCTTTCTGGCCATGCGCAGTCAACACGGCCGCAAACAGGATCGGCACCAGTTCCACCGGTTGCTGCGTCGCCAGCACACGCATTTTCTGCCAGTGCAGGTACGAGAACGGCGAAATGAAATCAAAATACCAGCGCAAGGTCGGCGATGCGGTCATGGGTCAATGCCAGAGTCCGAGGATCAGCGCATAGAGCGTGAACTGCAGGAAATGATAGCCGCTGTCGATCATCCACAGCTTCATGCTGCGTCCGGCGAAGGCGTAATTGATGCCGAAGCTGCTCGCGACCCAGCACACGCCGACCGCAAAACTGGACGGCAGGGCGTTGGTCAGCGACGGTTTCGGCCCGAGGAAAATCGCGAACACCGCCGCGGCCAGGAAACTCAATGCGAACGCGACGCCAAACACCAGCGCGGGATGGCGCTGCGGCGGCGCATCCGGATCCATCCCGTTCTCGCGGCACCACGCTCGCTTGAACAGCGGGCCGTACCAAAGGCCGCCGAGCGCGAATGCGGAGAGCGCCGCGAGGACCACCGCAAGCCAGTTGACGTCCGCCATGGTGCCTTCCGTTACCGTGCAGGTCGACAGGATACGCCGGGCGGCCGCACACGGCCCCATGGCAGGACGCTTGAGGGAACCGCAAGCGGGGCCGATTGGATTCGCTGGCGCCCAAGGCAGGGACCCGGCGTTCGCCGCGATGCCGATCCAAAATCGTGCCTGCTTCCGCATGACAGAATGCGATTGCCGGCTTGCCAGATCGACCTGTGCAGTGCCCCACGCGTGTCGCGAATGTTTCAGGAAGATCGATGAAAGAAAAAGAACAGATCGTCAGCAACTGGCTGCCGCGTTATACGGGCGTTCCGCTCGACGGCTTCGGCGAACATGTCCTGGTGACCAATTTCGGTGGCTATCTGGGCCACTTCAGCAGGCTGACCGGGGCTGAGATCGTTGGCCTCGACCGGCCGATGCCCAGCGCCACTGCTGACGGCATCACCATGATCAACTTCGGCATGGGCAGCCCCAACGCGGCGACGCTGATGGACCTGCTCAGCGCGATCATGCCGAAGGCGGTGCTGTTCCTGGGCAAGTGTGGCGGGCTCAAGCGCAAGAACGAACTTGGCGACCTGGTGCTGCCGATCGCGGCGATCCGCGGCGAAGGGACCAGCAACGACTACATGCCCCCGGAAGTCCCAGCGTTGCCGGCATTCGCATTGCAACGCGCGGTTTCCACCATGATCCGCGACCTGGGCCATGACTACTGGACCGGCACCGTCTACACCACCAACCGCCGCGTCTGGGAACACGACGAGGCGTTCAAGGAATACCTTCGCAAGGCGCGCTGCATGGCCATCGACATGGAAACCGCCACGATCTTCGCTGCCGGCTTTGCCAACCGCATCCCGGTGGGTGCGCTGCTATTGGTCTCGGATCAACCGATGATCCCGGAGGGCGTCAAGACCGAAGCGAGCGATGCCAAAGTCAGCGCGGAATTCGTCGAGCGGCACATCCAGATCGGGATCGAGGCCTTGAAACTGATCCGCCGGCATGGAAAATCGGTGCGGCATTTGCGGTTTGACGAATAGAGCGCAGCAATACAGGAGACACGTATCCCCGCTGGTGCGTTCCCAGAATCGGAACAGTTGCTACCAAAGCAGGCTCGGAGGTCTGGATGGACAGATTCGCGCCACATGACGTGATTGGATTCTGGCGCAACGCCGGCTACGAAAAATGGTTCACGCGCGACGAGGCATTTGACATCCGTTTTCGTGAGCTTTTCCTCGAAGCGCATTACGCTGCCGCGCGAGGTGAGCTCGAAGTCTGGATGGACGGCGCCGAAGGCGCGCTCGCACTGGTGATCCTGCTCGACCAGTTTCCCCGCAACGCGTTCCGCAAGAGCGCGCACGCGTACGCGACCGATTCGCTGGCACGGTACTGCGCCGCGCGGGCGGTCGATGCCGGGTTCGATGC
>JBDSEX010000287.1:0-3118 GCA_039919835.1 Luteimonas sp. | reverse complement strand
AATCAGGATTTGTGGGAGCGCCTGCAGGCCGCGACGCAGCGCCACCGCATCGACTGGCGCTGGGTGAAGGGCCATTCGGGTGATCCGGACAACGAGCGGGTCGACGAGCTGGCGCGTGAACAGGCAGTGGCATTCAAGAGCACCCCGAACAACTAGATCCGGCATCCCGCCTGCCTAGGGATGACGATCAAAATAAAGTTCTGCTTTGCGTATCGATCGATCAACAAGGAGCCCCATGCGTCAAGTCGTCCTCGACACCGAAACCACCGGCCTCTCCTGGGAAAAGGGCAATCGCGTCGTCGAAATCGGCTGCGTGGAGCTGGTCGAACGCCGGCCCACCGGACGCACCTTCCAGCGTTATCTGAATCCAGATGGCTGCGAGTTCGAACCCGGAGCGCAGGAAGTCACAGGACTGACGCTGGAATTCCTTGCGGACAAGCCGCGCTTCGCCGATGTGGTGGACGAATTCCTGGCCTTCGTCGACGACGCGGAAGTGATCATCCACAACGCCGCGTTCGACATCGGTTTCCTGGATTCCGAACTCTCGCGGATTGGTTCGCACTACGGCCGCATGCACGAACGCGTGCGCGTCGAGGATTCGCTAGCGATGGCGCGACAACGCTATCCCGGCCAGCGCAATTCGCTCGACGCGCTATGCCGGCGGCTGGGCGTGGACAATTCGCATCGACAGCTGCATGGCGCGCTGCTCGATGCGCAGTTGCTGGCCGAGGCGTATCTGGCGATGACGGCCGGGCAGGGCGAGATCGGGTTCGCGAGCGTTGTGCAGAACGTGACCCTGGTGGTCGTCACGCCCGCCTCGATCGCCAGCGATGCCGCCGCGCGCCCGCGCGTGCATGTCAGCGAAGACGACTGCATCGCGCACGAAGCGCGCCTCTCTGCGATCCGTACGAAGTCGGGCAGGTGTGTCTGGGACATGAGTCCGGCGTAGATCCGTCCACCGCGAGGTCAATGGCTGCGTACAAGCACCACGGTCACGTTGTCCGACCCGCCGCCGTCGAGCGCCGCGGCCACCAGGCCGTCCACGCATTCCTGCGCGCTGCATTCGTCGTGCGCGAGGATGCGGGCGATGCCGCCGTCATCGACCTCTTCGGTCAAACCATCGCTGCACAGCAACAGCTGCATCCCGGGACGGATCTCGCCGGTCATCGTTTCCACGTTCAGCTGCTGCGGATCAGTCACGCCCAGCGCCTGCGTCACCACGTTGCGGTGCGGGTGGCTGCGTGCCTGTTCATTGGTGATCGCACCTTGCGCGATGAGCTCCTGCACGTAGCTGTGATCCTGTGACAGCTGCGCGAGCTTGCCGTCGCGCCACAGGTACACCCGACTGTCGCCGACCCAGGCCACTTCGAAGCGGTTGCCCGACACCCGCGCGGCTACCACGGTCGTCCCCATCGGCAGCGTCTCGTTGCGGCGTTTCGACGCGCGGATGATTTCCTCGTCGGCAATGCGGATCGCCTGCGCCAGCGGAGTCCCGTCGCGAACTTCCCGGACGATGGTTTCCCGCGCCAGCGCGCTGGCGACTTCTCCGTACTGGTGCCCCCCCATGCCATCGGCCACCAGCCAGAGCCCGAGCTCGCTGTCGCCGTAGTAGGTGTCCTCGTTCAACTCGCGGCGCAGGCCGACATGCGTCAGGTGTCCGAACTCGATCATGTCGGCCTTTTTGGATGACTGTTTTGGCTCATAACGCAATGTGCGCGAAGCAGCGGCCGGGGTTCAAGCGAAACAGGAAGCAGGATGCAGGTCGATTCATCCGAGTCAGCAGCCTAGAGTAAAACAGGTGAGGGCAAGTGGAACTGAAATGGCCGCGAAGATGGAACATGCTCGCCGAGGATGGACAGGACGTCCTGTCATGCGCATCCGTCAGCTCGTGAGGAGGATCGCCGCGGTCCGCGCGCGCTAGCGGACGGACCACAGAGGAGTGGGCCCCGCAGATGCTGGCCGCTTCGCTGTAGGATGCGTGCCGGGTTGTGGGAGGCCCCGGTTGTTCGAGGCAGTAAGCAGTCTCGACCCGAGAGCCCGGACAAATCTACAGGCAGAGCCAGGAGAGACCTGATGACAAGTGTTCCGGCAGGATATCCTTGAACGACGACGCTTTTCAGGCGGCGCGCCCATCCGGCAGCAAGCGTTGGGACCATTTGCCCCTCTATCACTGGTGGCGCAAATCGATCGTCGGCAGCGTCGAACACGAGAAGGTCGTCGCCAGGATTGTCGAGGACAGCGGCTGGTCGCCACGTTACGCGTTCATGACGATGATGTCGGCTGGGATCGCCGTGCTCGGCCTCCTGCTGTCTTCACCAGCCGTGGTGATTGGCGCGATGCTGATCTCGCCGCTGATGAGCCCGATCCTCGGCCTGGGTTTCTCCCTGGCACTGTTCGACTTTGCGGAAATGCGCCGGTCACTGACCGCCTTGACCGTGGGGTCGGCGGCGGCAGTGTCCTTCACCGTGCTGATTGTCATGGCCTCGCCCCTGAAGGACACCACCGCAGAAATTCTCGCGCGCACCAGACCGAGCCTGTTCGACCTGCTGGTCGCGCTGTTCGCGGCGCTGGCGGGGACCTTCGCGATCATCCGCGGTCGGGGCGAAACGATCGTTGGTGTTGCCATCGCCACCGCGCTGATGCCGCCGCTCGCCGTCATGGGATACGGGCTCGCGACCTGGAACATGCCGGTGCTAGCCGGCTCGGCCGCGCTGTTCGTCACCAACTTCGTCACCATCGCGCTTTCGGCGATGATCCTCGCCCGACTCTACGGTTTCGGGCACTTCCTGTCGGGCCGGCAGAGTTGGGCGCAGACGATGCTGCTGCTGGCGGTTTTCATAGGAATGGCGGTGCCGCTGGGCTTTTCCCTTGAGCAGATCGCGCGCGAATCGCTCATCACCAATCAGGTCCGCAACACGCTGGCCGTGCAGTTTGGTGCCAACGCCCGCGTTACCCAGCTGGAAATTGATTTCGACGCAGAACCGATGTTGATACGGTCCGTGATCATTGCGCCTCGTGCCATTCAGGAGAACCGCGCCGACCTGAGTTCGAAACTGCAACAGGTGCTCGGTCGGCCCCTGCGGCTTCAGATCGACCAGGTGCTGCTGTCGCCGGGTGC
>JBDSEX010000269.1:0-3951 GCA_039919835.1 Luteimonas sp. | reverse complement strand
TGCACTTCCTGGTGCCGGTGATGTATGGCGTCGGCCGCAAGATCAACATGATGGAGCAGGTGCTGGAAGTGCCCAGCCAGGACGTGATCACCAAGGACAACGCGGTGGTCAAGGTCGACGGCATCGTGTTCTTCCAGGTGCTCGACGCCGCCAAGGCGGCGTATGAAGTCGCCACGCTGGAGATCGCGATCCTCAACCTGGTGATGACCAACATCCGTACCGCGATCGGTTCGATGGACCTGGACGAATCGCTGTCCAAGCGCGACGAGATCAACGCCAAGGTGCTGATGGCAGTGGACCAGGCAACGCATCCCTGGGGCATCAAGGTCAACCGCATCGAACTCAAGGACATCCAGCCGCCACGCGACCTGGTCGAATCGATGGCGCGACAGATGAAGGCCGAGCGCGAGAAACGCGCCAACATCCTCGAGGCCGAAGGTTTCCGCCAGGCGGAGATCCTCAAGGCCGAAGGCGAGAAGCAGGCGGCGGTGCTGGAGGCCGAAGGCCGGCGCGAGGCCGCGTTCCGCGATGCCGAAGCGCGCGAGCGCCTTGCAGAAGCGGAAGCCAAGGCGACGACCATGGTGTCGGACGCGATCGCGCAGGGCGACGTACAGGCGATCAATTACTTCGTCGCGCAGAAATACGTGGAGGCATTGAAGGAATTCGCCGCATCGCCCAACCAGAAGTTGCTGATGCTGCCGATGGAGACCACGGGCATCCTCGGATCGCTGGCCGGTATCGCGGAGCTGGCGAAGGCCGTGCAGGACAAGAACGCCGAAGGCGCCGTCGTCCGCAGCACCAACTTGCCGCAGAGGAGTTAGTCAGATGGCGTTGATGCAGTCCCCGTGGTTCTGGTGGGGCGTGGCGCTGGCGCTGTTCGCGCTGGAGGCGATGCTGCCGGGCACCTTCATGTTGTGGCTCGGCTTCGCCGCAGTCGGTACCGCGGCCATCGACATGGTGGTGCCGATGTCGGGCGCTGCGCAGTGGATGCTGTTCGGCGTCCTGTCGCTGATCTCGGTGGTCGTTGGCTGGCAGTACAAGCAACGCAACCCGCCGACGGCCAGCGACCAGCCGTTGCTCAACCGTCGCGGGGCGCAATTGGTGGGGCAGGTGTTCCCGCTCGAGTCCGCGATCATCGATCGTCGCGGCAGGCTCAAGATCGGCGATGCGTTCTGGACCGCGGAAGGCCCTGACCTTCCTGCGGGATCGCGGGTGCGCGTGGTCGCGATGGATGGCATGACGGTGCGGGTTGAAGCTGCCGAGTAATCCAGCGTGGGACTTGGCCGACCGCACCCTGGCACTCCGTTGAACGCGATCCGTGAAAGCGTCGCCGCGCGGCACGCGGAAATACGTGGCCTGCTGTCGTGTATCCGGATTGATCCGCGTCATCGACGGAAGAAGCGTTCGCCCCCGGGTTGATGGGTGGCCGCGCCGCAAGCTGGAGAGCTAGCCCCGGTCTACGGATAATGTCGGCCCCTTCTTCCCCGTTCTGATAGAGGTTGCCATGACCCAGAAGACCATCCTCAACGACGCCCACCGCGCACTCGGCGCCAAGATGGTGGACTTCGGCGGCTGGGACATGCCGCTGCATTACGGCTCCCAGGTCGACGAGCACCACCTGGTGCGGCGTGATGCCGGCATGTTCGACGTCAGCCACATGACCGTGGTCGACCTGCGTGGTGCGCGCGTCCGCGACTTCCTGCGCAAGCTGGTCGCAAACTCCGTCGACAAGCTCAAGGTCCCGGGCAAGGCGCTCTACACCTGCATGCTTGACGACAACGGCGGCATCATCGACGACCTCATCGTCTATTACCTGTCGGAAGATTTCTTCCGCCTCGTCGTCAACGCCGCCACGCGCGAGAAGGACGTGGCCTGGATTACCCGGCAGGCCGCACCGTTCGCGGTCGCGGTCAGCGAACGTCCGGAACTGTCGATGATCGCCGTGCAGGGTCCGACCGCACGGCAACGCGTGCTCGGCCTGCTGGCCAACGACGCAGCCACTGCAGTGAAAAAAATCGGCAAGTTCTCCGCCATCGAAGCCGCCCTGCAGGACGGCACGCCACTGTTCATCGCGCGCACCGGTTACACCGGCGAGGACGGTTTCGAGATCATCGTGCCCGAAGACAAGGCCGTGGCGTTGTGGGATGCGCTGCTCGCGGCCGGCGTCAAACCCGCGGGCCTCGGCGCGCGCGACACGTTGCGCCTGGAAGCCGGCATGAACCTGTACGGGCAGGACATGGACGACACGGTGTCGCCTTACGAGGCCGCATTGGCCTGGACCGTCGCGCTCGACGATGGTGCCGATGCAAAGCCGCGCGACTTCATCGGCCGCGACATCCTCGAACAACAGAAAGCAGATGGCGCAACGCGGCAGATGATCGGACTGGTCCTGGACGACAAGGGCGTGCTGCGACATGGCCAGAAAGTGCTGACCGCGCATGGCGAAGGTGAAATCCTGTCCGGTACCTTCTCGCCGACGCTGGGCAAGGGCATCGCGTTCGCCCGCGTGCCCGCAGGCGATGTGCCCCTGGGAGCCGGTGGCGGCGTGCGCGTGGAAATCCGCGGCAAGGAAGTGCCGGTGCGCGCGGTCAGGTTTCCGTTCGTGCGCGATGGAAAACCGCAGGACGGCATCTGACCGACGCCGCGCTCCTTCGCTAGACTACGCACCCTCCCGTCCAACCGACCGACACCCGGAGCCACCCGATGAATGAAATTCCAGGCGACCTGAAATTCCTGAAATCCCACGAGTGGGCGCGCATCGAGGGCGATGGCCGAATCACCGTGGGTATTTCCGACCACGCGCAGGGGCTGCTCGGCGATCTGGTGTATGTCGAGTTGCCGCAGGTCGGTGATCGCATCGAAGCGGGCAATGCCAGCGCGGTCGTCGAATCCGTCAAGGCCGCATCCGACGTTTACGCACCCGTGACCGGCACGGTGGTCGAAGTCAATTCCGCGCTGTCGGACAAACCCGAAACGATCAACGAGGACGCCTACGGCGACGGTTGGATCTTCGTGCTGGAAGCCGAGGAACCGGAGCAGATGAACGAACTGCTTGGGCCGGATGAGTACGCCGAGCTGCTTGAGGACGATGACCACTGAGGGTGTTCTGCCATGCGGGCACCACACGGCAGTGACCTCCTGAGCGCCGCGATGCGGTTCAGAGCTCGTTGAACCCCACGATCGAATCTGTTCTGCAATGCATCATTCGAGATGAAACCCGCGCCGGCGACGACGCGGGTTTTTGTTTGTGTGCGGCGGCGGCATCCACCGAGTGGCAAGGTGACATCGAAAAAAAAGCGAGACGGCCGTAATGAAAGAGGCTGGGTGATCGTCGAGTTCAAACGGACAGCGTGAGCCGCTTCCGTGCACGCGGAGCGGGCTGAGGGCAATGCCACGCCGCGCGCGCGCCGGAAATTTTTCGCGCATTTCGACGCAAAACGTATTGTGCGATGCGAAATTTGGCCGGCACTGAAAACTTTTTTTCGGCGGCTGCGCCACGTGCCGGACGACGGATCGCGCCGCACCACGAGGTTGGCCATGACGCGCGCGCAAACGCATGCGACGCCACGTCATGCAAATAAATACCGTAAAAACGCATCTTTTGTTCTCGACGCTCGCGCACGCGTCGTCGTGCATGCACGATGTCGACCGTGCTTCGAGCATGGATCCGCCGCGAGCACAGTCGCTACCGAGCATGACCGGATGAAAGAAAATCGCCACAAAGTGTTGACAGTGCGAAAAACCGTGATTACGTTTCGCCCCAGCAGACATGCCTGCGCATACGAGTGAGCCGGATCAACACGAAAACACGAAGCACAACAAAGCGCTCCGCCCGGACAGTCATGACGGTGGACTCAGGCTTCGTCTCCCTCGAAAAAACGCAATGCATCTCCGAACACCCGGCCCGTAGCGTCCTGCGCTGCGGGTTTTTTATTGAGGGCGCCGGTCGCG
>JBDSEX010000254.1:0-13267 GCA_039919835.1 Luteimonas sp. | reverse complement strand
TGCGCTCGCCGCGTTGGCCGGGGTGCTGGAAGGCTGGGGCTGCCATGTGGCCGCTGTGCCACATGCGCATGGCGCAGACCGGGCGATCAGGGAGCGGCCGGCCGATCTATGGCTGTTCGATTTTCATCTCGACGATGGCGACACCGGCCTTGAACTGCGCGAACGGCTGGGCCAATGGCATGACGCGCGTCCCACGCTGATCCTCAGTGCCGATCAAAGCGAAACCGTGCGTCGTGCAGTGCTGGACGCGGGGTTGTCGTTGCTGTCGAAGCCGGTCAAGCCGCTGGCCCTGAAGTCAGTGCTGGATCGGCTGCTCGCCAGCCGGTCGGCGCAGCATGCTACCTCGCTGTAAATCGGTGTAAGGGTGACGTATGGCGAACGCCGCGTGGGCACCCGTTCGATGCTGCGGACTGTGAAGCGGATTGCTGCGGGTCTTTTCCCACCTTCCGGGGTTTCCAGCTTGTCTCCATGATCCATTGGGGAGACGCTTGAAACTATGACACTCGAAGCTGCCGCGACGGATCGCTGAGTTCGAGCTCACGCAACACCACGCCTGCCTGCGTCCGGTTTTTCACCCCAAGCCGGTCGAAGATCGCACTGAGGTGCGCCTTTACGGTGCGTTCCTGCACGTCCAGACGGTCGGCGATCTGCTTGTTCAACAACCCTTCGGCGACCAGCACCAGGACGCGGAACTGCTGCGGCGACAGGCTGGCAAGTTTCGCTGCGAGTTCGCTGTCGTGGGAGGAGGATTGCGCCCGCGTGACGGTCGCTCGCAGCGAGGCCGGCAGCCATTGTTCGCAGGCAAGCACGCGCCGGATCGCATCGCGCAACTCGTCCAATCCCGAATTCTTTGGCAGATAACCGGCCGCGCCATGATCGAGCGCGCGCCGGATGACGCGTGGGTCATCGTTGGCGGACACCACGATCACCGCGATGCCGGGATGCTGAGCGCGGATCGCCGCCAGCCCCGCCAGGCCGTGATTTCCTGGCATGTGCAGGTCGAGCAGCACCAGGTCGATGCCGGGTTCGCCATCCAGCACGGCAAGTAAGCTTTCCAGCGATTCGGCCTCGCGTACCTGCAGGTCGGCTACGGCGTCCGCAGCCGCCTGCTTGAGCGCGGCGCGGAAAAGCGGGTGATCGTCGGCGATGAGAAGCGTGGGCATGGCGTGAATCGGATCCCGGTGAGTCCGTGCGTGGCGCATCTTTCGACACGGCAGCGTGTCGGGTTCGGCCACCGTAACAGGGACAGCCGGTTCGCAGACTGGTACGAAGGTACGATGACGGGACGACATGGGTTGGTTATCGTCACCGCATGCGAATCTCCCGATATGTCCCAGCCTGTGTCGCGTTCGTCACGGCCCTGCTTCTGTCCGCATGCGCGGGTCACGCGACACGGGCCCAATCCGGATCGTCCATGCTGCCATCGCCGCCCATGTCGTCGTCGACCATTTTCACAGCGCAACGCATCAGCGAACATCGCGGCACCGACGACCTGTTGACAGGCGGCATGGGCCTCGAAGGCCTTCGCGCGGTGACGCCGCCCGCGGTCGCTGATCCCGAGCGGCCGACGACTGCGGAGTTGCGGCGTCGCGCGTTGTGGAGCAACTGGCGAGGCATCGCTGACCTGGCGCCGGGTGGCGGCTACGGCACGTTGTACGGCAGCGTCGAATCCGTGCCTGGCCGCGAATTCCATGCCCATGCCCGCTTGCCGGATGCAAAGCAGCCGCATCGCGTCCTGTTGCAGTTGCCGGATGCGTTCGATGTGCGGAAACGATGCGTCGTGGTAACCGCTTCTTCGGGTTCCCGCGGCATCTACGGCGCGATCGCCGTGGCGGGAGCGTGGGGCCTGCCTAAGGGGTGCGCGGTCGCCTACACAGACAAGGGCGCCGGCACGGATTACGTTGACCTGGATGCGCGGATCGGCGTGGCAGCCGATGGATCGGCCGGCACGCGCGCGCAGGCGTTCGCATTTGCACCGGACGCCCCCTCGGGTGGCGGTGTCGCCGTCAAGCACGCGCACTCGCTCGACAATCCTGAAGCCGACTGGGGGCGGCACGTCAAGCAGGCAGCCGAATTCGCGTTGCTGACCTTGAACGGCGTGCTCCCCGATGCTGCGCCATTCACGTTCGACAACACACGCGTCATAGCCGTGGGGATTTCGAACGGAGGCGGCGCGGTGTTGCGTGCCGCCGAGATTGGTGGCAGCGGTGCCGATGACAACTGGCTCGATGCCGTGGTCGCGGGCGAGCCGAGCATCCTTGTCGATGGACACGGCAGCCGCGCCTTGTACGACTACACCACCGAGGCGGCCTTGCTGATGCCATGCGCGCTGCTGCACATGCAGGACCTGCCGCAACCACCGGTCACCGCGCAATCCGCGCCGTCGTGGTCGCAACGTTGCGCCTCGTTGAAAGTGGCCGGGCTGGTCGCAGGCAATGATGTCGCCGCGCAGTCGAAGTCGGCCTACGACCAGTTGCGCGCAAGCGGATGGAGCGACGCGGCACTGCGTGCGGGCGCACTCAGTGCCGGCTTCGACCTGTGGCGCGCGGTGGCGGCAACCTATGCCTCGGCGTACGGCCGTTACCGCGCGGGCGAGCATCCTTGCGGCTTCGGCTTCGCCGCGCAGAATCCGGATGGCAGCAAGCGCGCGCCGACGGCAGCCGAGCGCCGCGCCTGGTGGAGCGATGCCAGTGGCATACCGCCCGGCGCGGGCGTCGGAATCGTCGACGGCAAACTCGCGGCTGGCGACGCAACCTTCCACGGGTTGCAATGCCTGCGATCGCTGTGGAACGGGCAGGGTGCCGATGCCGGACGCGTGCGAATCGGCATCGCCGAGACGCGCGCCTCGCTGCCGCGCAAAGGATTTCCGATCATCGTGTTGCATGGTACCGATGACGGGCTGGTACCGATGGCATTCACCAGCGCGCCATACGTTGAGGCAGCGAATGCCGCCAGCCGCGACATTCGGTTTTGGCAGGTGCGCAATGCGCAGCACTTCGATGCCTTCCTCGGCCTGCCGGACTACGCCGCGCGATACGTACCGATGCTGCCTTATGTCTATGCCGCGCTGGATCGCGTCGCCGCACACCTTGACAGCGGTGCAGCGCTGCCAGTGGATACCCTCATCGAGACAACGCCGCGCGGTACAGGCCAGCCGCTGACGCCAGGGAATCTCGCACTTCCCTTGTAGGCGCCATTAAAAACGCTCGCGCGCAACGAATCTCGCCCCCCTGCAAGGGGCTTCACGCCCGGTTTGGCACTCTGTGGCATCGATCCACAGGCGACCGCCATGCCCCAGCGACATTTTTCCATGCTGCGCGATTTCCATCTGGCCGACTGGTTCACGCTCGCCAATGCGTTCTGCGGCACCGGTGCGATTTTCGCGGCGATGCGATTCCTGCAGGAAGGCGGCGTCCGCGATCTGACGATCGGCATGGCGCTGATCCCTCTCGCTTTCATTTTCGATGCGCTCGACGGACGCATCGCACGCTGGCGCAAGGTCGCATCGACGCTTGGTCGCGAACTGGATTCGCTGGCCGACGTGATCTCATTCGGTGTGGCGCCGGCGGCGCTCGGTTACGCCTGCGGGTTGCAGGGTGGATGGGACTGGATCGTGCTGTCGTATTTCGTCGGCTGCGGCGTCAGCCGGCTCGCGCGTTACAACGTCACCGCCGAGCAGCTTGCGGGCGGCGACGACAAGGTCAAGTATTTCGAAGGCACGCCGATCCCCACCAGCCTGCTGATCGTGATCGTGCTGGCAATCGCGGCATACGCTGGACGCATCGGCAGCGATCTCTGGTTTGGCGTGTGGCAGCTCGGGCCGTGGCAATTCCATCCGCTTGTGCTGCTGTATGCGCTGAGTGGCTCATTGATGATCAGCAAGACGATACGGATCCCGAAGTGGTGATTTGAAACCATCCGCCTGGCGGATTGACACATGCAAGCGGAGTCCTGCTGCGCCGCAACATTCGCGTGCTAGGATCGGCGCAAGACAGGAGTTCCCATGGCTTCAAATACCCAATGGCCCGGCGATTTCGAGTCGCTGGCGCGTCAATACTGGTCCGCGTGGGGAAACACGATGCGCACGGGGGCATCGCCGGCGGCGCCACACGCAGGCGCACAAGGATTCCAGCAAGCCGTTGACTGGTGGAGCCAGCTTGCGCACGGCGGGCGCGGCGACGTCAACGACGCCGTCGAAAAATTCAACCTGCAGACCCGCAACTGGTTCGGGCAGATGCAGCAGGTCGCGGCCCAGTTCGCCGGGCAGGACGCCAGCGCGGGCGACATTAGCCGCGAATGGAAGAAAGCGCTTGGCGCAGTGGGTGAGAATCCATTCCCGGACATGTTCCGAAGCATGCGCGGGCAGGGCCAGCAGGGCCTGGAGCAGTGGATCGAGGACGCGTCTCCCTACGTTGACGCGTGGCGGCGCGAAGGCATGTCGATGCTGCGGATGCCAGCGTTCGGATTCGCGCGCGAGCAGCAGGAACGCAGCCAGTCGCGGCAGCGGGCGCAGGTCGAATACCAGGAAAAAACCGCTGCCTACAACGCCTTGATGCTGAAGGCATCGCAGGGTGCGTACGAACTGTTCGAGAGCAAGCTCGCCGAACGCGAGGAGCCCGGACGTCAGCTGACGTCGGCACGCGCCTTGTTCGACGTCTGGATCGATTCAGCCGAGGAAGCGTACGCGCAGATCGCATTGTCGCCGGAGTTCCGCAAGGTGTACGGCGAGCTGGTCAACTCGCAGATGCGCATGCGCGTCGGCGTGCAGCAGGAAGTCGAGCAGGCATGCGCGATGTTCGGGATGCCGACCCGGACCGAAATCGACTCGGCGCATCGCAAGATCGCCGAGCTCGAGCGCGCCTTGCGCCGCTTGCGGGATGCCGCAGCGGATGCATCGCAGGTGTCGGCGCCTCGGACGTCGCCAACCTCGTCGGCGCCGGCCAAAAAAGTCGTGAAGAGCGCAGCCCCCAAGGCAACGGCGACCATCGCCAAGTCTGACGGCAGGAAAGCCAAAATAAAAAAACCTGGAACCAGCAAGGCAGCAAGCCGGAAGCCTGTGGCCGTCAAGCGTGCAGTCAACAAACCTGCAGTCAACAAGCGTGCAGTCAACAAGGGTGCAGTCAACAAAGCTGCTGCCAGAAGGCCTGCAACCAAGACGACTGCCAAGAGGAAGCGTTGACATGAACGGACCGCTGAACTTCACCCCCGAAGCGCTCGCCGGCGAAGCAATGCGGATGCAGGGAAAGCTGGCGGCCGCGCTCGATACGCTCAAGCAGGTCAATGACGTCGACTACGGCGCGACCGCCAAG
Source organism: Luteimonas sp. (assembly GCA_039919835.1). Classification (GTDB taxonomy): domain Bacteria; phylum Pseudomonadota; class Gammaproteobacteria; order Xanthomonadales; family Xanthomonadaceae; genus JALYOU01. The sequence continues at coordinate 7,958 of JBDSEX010000254.1, read as the reverse complement.
CAGGAAGTCTGGCGCGACGGCAAGGTCGTGCTGTACCGCTTCATCGGCGACAAGGCGCCGACTGCGCAGATCCCGCTGGTGATCAGTTACGCACTGGTGAACCGGCCTTACATGGTCGACTTGCAGGCCGATCGCTCGATCGTGAAGGGCCTGCTGGAGCGCGGCGAGGATGTCTACGTCATCGACTGGGGCTATCCCGATCGCTCCGACAGGTTCCTGACGCTCGAGGATTACATCGAACGCTTCATCGGTGGTGCCGTCGATCACCTGCGCAGGAGTTCCAAACGCGATGCGATCAACCTGCTCGGCATCTGCCAGGGCGGCGCGTTCGCCTTGTGCTACGCGTCGCTGCATCCGCGGAAGATCAGGAACCTGATCACGATGGTCACCCCGGTCGATTTCCATACGCCGGACAACATGCTGTCCAACTGGACGCAGGGAATGGACGTCGACCTGTTTGTCGACACGCTCGGCAACGTGCCAGCCGACCTGATGAACATGTGCTACCTCACGCTGAAGCCGTGGCGGTTGTTCGTGCAGAAATACGTCGGCCTGGTCGACATCCTCGATGACAGGAAGGCGGTCGAGGATTTCCTGCGGATGGAAAAATGGATCTTCGATTCGCCAGACCAGGCCGGCGAAGCGTTCCGGGAGTTCATCAAGCAGTTTTACCAGGCCAACGGCTTCGTCAACGGCGGCATCGTCATCGGCGAGAAGGAAGTGCATCTTGGTATGGTGGAGATGCCGGTGCTGAACATCTTCGCCGAACAGGATCACCTGGTGCCGCCCGACGCATCCAGGGCGCTCAAGGGCCTGGTCGGAACCGACGACTACACCGAGCTCAGCTTCAAGGGCGGGCACATCGGCATCTATGTTTCGGGGCGTGCGCAGAAGGAAGTTCCGGACACGATCCACGCGTGGCTGGCCAAACGTGGTGGATGAAAGCACGCGCGTTCATTCGGGAAGCTGCGAATTCGCGGCCACGCGACAGGGGCTGCCGCTACACTAGGTCGAGAACCGTCAAGATGTCATCGCGATGAGTACGCCACGACCTTTTTTCCGATCCGCCAGCGACCGTGTCCTTGCTGGCGTGATGGGCGGCATCGCGCACCGCTTCGGCTGGAATTCGACGCTGGTGCGCGTCCTGTTTGTGGTGGGCTCGATCGCCTCCGTTGCCTTTCCCGGCATCATCGTCTACCTGATCCTGTGGCTGCTGATGCCTGAGGGCATCGATTGACGCAAATCCCGGTGCCTCCGGCGTTGCTGACGGCCGCGCGCGCGCTGGGGATGCTGTGGACATCACCGAACACGCTGATCGGTTTAGTGGCTGGCATCGCCGGAATCGCATTCGGCGCGCATGCACATGTCAGCCATCGCGACTTCGCCGTCGTCTTCCACGGCTGGCCTTGGGGGCCTGGTGGGGCGTTGACGCTGGGCAACGTGATCCTGCACACGGGCGATACGCTGGATTCGGCCTGCGTGACGTATGCACACCGCGCGGGTCATGGCGAAGAACCGACGATCCTGCTTGCCGACCACGAACGCGCGCACGTCTATCAGTACATGGCCCTCGGCCCTCTGTTCCTGCCGCTGTACGGATTATGCGGTGGCGTCAGCGTACGCAATCGTTTTGAGCGAGCGGCTGACCGGTACGCCAGGGATGGCGGCTTGACCTGGTGGCCCTGGGACTTGTAGCGGAGGCTGGAGTCGCTCCCGCGCGGCAATACTGCCCGGCCTGCTGAAAAAATTTCAGTTTGTTGACATCGAGTTAACAGCACTGGGACTAGAGTTCGAATCGTCAGAGAAAAAGCAGAAGGCGCAAGCCGGAAGCCCACAGCTCTGGCAAGGAAGGCTCAGCCGATTCGGGGTAAAACCCGAAAAGACTGGGCCTTCTGCTTTTGTGCCCACGGGCTTTGCCGCTGGCCGGTTACTGCACGGATGGCCACTCGGATCCCCGGCGCCAAGTTTTCCATTTGATGCGACAACCCGCATGATTGGATGTCGGCGATGCAAGCGTCGCGTGACCACGATTGCGCTGGCATGCGCATGTCACCCTCTCGGTCCGCGCGAGAAGTGCACGCGCGGCCGATCACCTTCCCTGCGGCGGAGACAGGACTATCAGCTTGATGTGGAATCGACACGGGATACTGCGCGCATGGCTGCGCTTGAAGCAGATCGCGGCCGTACCGCGCACTGCGCACGCCGGTTCCGATGACGAACAACCCTTGCTCGCCCAGCTGCTCAGCGCCGAACAGATGGAGCGGCACGGGAAAGCTCTGGCGCGCAGTCATCGTGTCGGCACCAAGGCGCAATCGGATCCGCTGCTGGCGCGGCTCAGCGACAACCAGGACGTGCTCGATCGCGCCTGCGACATGCTCAATGCGGCATCGCAGGCCAATCGCAGGTTGACGCCTGCCGGCGAATGGCTGCTCGACAACATCTATCTCATCGAGGAACAGATCAGCATCGCCCGGCGCCATCTGCCGAAGAATTACAGCCGTGAACTGCCGAAACTGCTCGCAGGCCCATCGAAGGGCCTGCCGCGCGTGTACGACCTGGCGCTGAATGCGATCTCGCACGGCGACGGGCGAGTGGATGCCGAAAGCCTCAGCCGTTTCATCGCGGCATACCAGACGATCACGCCCCTGAACCTGGGCGAGTTGTGGGCCATTCCGATCATGTTGCGGCTGGCGCTGATCGAGAACCTGCGCCGCATCAGCGCGCGGCTGATCGAGGATCGGGTCGATCGCAATGCCGCCGACCTGTGGGCCGATCGTCTCATCGAAACCGCCGAATCCGACCCCAAGAGCCTGGTGCTGGTCATCGCCGACATGGCGCGCTCGCGGCCACCGCTGGCGAGTTCATTCGTCGCCGAACTCGCGCGCCGGCTACAGGGGCAAAGTTCCGCGCTGGCATTTCCGCTGACGTGGATCGAGCAATGGCTGTCCGATAGCGAACAGAGCATCGAGCAGATGGTGCAGGTCGAGAACCAGCAACAGGCGGCTGCGCAGGTATCGGTAAGCAACAGCATCGGCAGCCTGCGTTTCCTGGCCATGATGGACTGGCGCGAATTCGTTGAAACCATGAGTGCGGTCGAGGCCGTGCTGCGTCGTGATCCGGATGGCACCTACGGACGCATGGATTTCGCGACGCGCGACCGCTATCGCCACATCGTGGAACTGACCGCGCGACGCGGGAAGCTGCCAGAACACGATGTGGCATCGAAGGTGCTGGAGCTTGCCCAGTCACATGCACGAACGCCGGCCTTGCAGGAATCGCACCCAGGCGAGAGGCCTTCGACCGAATCGCCGATGCATGCGACTGGGGGCGGCGTCGCGGGGCACGTCGGCTATTACCTGGTTGACGACGGCCGCCGTGAACTCGAACACGCGCTGGGCGTGCGCGGGTTTACCCGCAGTGTCCGCAAAACGGCGCGGCGCCTGCCGTTGCTTGCGTACACGGTTCCTGGCGCGGTCATCGTCGCGCTGTTCACCTGGGGCATCCTGCACGATGCGCGGCCGCTATTGCATCCTCCGGCGCTGCTCTGGCTGCTCGGGTTTCTGTGCGTCATCGCGTTCAGCGAACTTGGCGTCGCTGTGGTGAACTGGGTGGCGACGCTCGCGGTACGGCCGCAGGCGTTGCCGCGGCTGGATTTTTCCGAGGGCATCCCCGCCGATGCCCGCACGCTGGTCGTGGTGCCCAGCATGTTCGCCGACATGGCATCGGTGGAAGCCTTGGCGGAAGCGCTGGAAGTGCGTTATTTCGCCAACCGCCACGAACACCTGCACTTCGCGCTTCTCACCGATTTCTTCGACGCCGACCAGCAGACGCTGCCGGGGGACGATGCACTGCTGGATGCGGCAGAGCGTCAGATCGAAGCACTCAACGCCCGCCATGCGCCTGAGGGCGGCAACCGGTTCTTCCTGTTCCACCGCCCGCGCGCCTGGAATGCGCGCGAGCGGACGTGGATGGGCGAGGAGCGCAAGCGTGGGAAGCTCGCTGCGCTCAACGCATACCTCCGTGGCGGCGCGCGCGAGGCGTTCCTGCGCGTGGCGGGAGATGTCGATGTCCTCGCCAGCGTGCGTTACGTGATCACGCTCGATACCGATACGCAGCTGCCGCGTGACGCGGCCCACGAACTGGTCGGTACGCTGGCGCATCCGCTCAACCGTGCGTGCTTCGACCAGAAACGCGGCGTGGTCACTCGCGGTTACGGCATCCTGCAGCCGCGCGTCGGCATCAGCATGAGCGGACAGCGGCGCTCGGCTTACGCACGACTGTATGGCAGCGAGCCGGGGATCGATCCGTACACGCGCGCGGTGTCGGACGTGTATCAGGACCTGTTTGGCGAAGGTTCGTTCATCGGCAAGGGCATCTACGATGTCGATGCCTTCGAGCGCGCGCTGTCCGAGCGCATGCCCGCCAACCGGATCCTGAGCCACGACCTGCTGGAAGGCTGCTATGCGCGCGCCGGTCTGGTCAGCGACGTGCAGTTGTACGAGGACTATCCATCGCGTTACGCAGTGGACGTCAAGCGGCGCCATCGCTGGATCCGCGGCGATTGGCAACTGCTGCCGTGGCTGCTGCCGCGGGTGCCGCACCTGCACGCGCGTGCAGAACGAAACCCCCTGTCGATGTTGTCGCGTGGGAAGCTGCTCGACAACCTCCGCCGCAGCCTTGTGCCGGCGAGCTTGACGACCCTGCTGGTGGCGGGATGGCTGCTGTCGCCGCAACCGCTGGCATGGACGCTGTGGCTGCTTGCGATCCTGGTGATCCCGCCCGGCTTGGCATCGGTGATGGATCTGTTCAAGCGACCTGCCGACATGCCATTGCATGCGCACCTGCGGCATGCATCGACGACCGCCGCGCGCACCTTCGCGCATGTTCCCTTGACGGTGGCAGGGTTGCCTTACGAAGCGTTTTTCAGCCTCGATGCGATCTTGCGGACGCTCTGGCGGATGCTGCTGTCGCGCCGCCGTCTGCTGCAATGGAGTCCGTCTAGCGAAGTCGAACGCACGCTCGGCAGCGGCCTCGCCGGGTCGCTACGTGCGATGTGGTCTGCACCGGCGTTCGCCATTGGGGTTGGCATTGCATTGCTGCGAATGCGTCCCGAGGCGTTGTGGGTCGCGTGGCCGCTCCTGGTGCTGTGGATCGCGTCGCCAGTGTTGATGTGGTGGCTCAGCCTGACGCCGGCCCGCAGGGATGCCGCGTTGTCTGCGCAGCAGCTGCGCTTTCTGGGCAAGCTGTCGCGCCGCACGTGGGCGTTCTTCGAGACGTTCGTGACCGAGGCGGACCACTGGTTGCCGCCGGACAACGTCCAGGAACACCCCGTGCTCACCGTCGCAAGGCGAACCTCGCCGACCAACATCGGCCTGTCGCTCCTGGCTGACATGGCGGCATACGATTTCGGCTACGCGACTGTCGGCGGCACGATCGAGCGCACCGCGAACACGCTGAAGACGCTGCAGGCCCTGCCGCGCCACCGTGGACATTTCTACAACTGGTACGACACAGAGACCCTGCAACCACTCCCGCCGCGCTATGTATCCAGCGTCGACAGCGGCAATCTTGCCGGGCACCTGCTGACACTGCGACAGGGCCTGCTTGCTTTCTGCGATGCCCCGTTGCTGTCGCCGCACACATTTTCGGGTTTGGCGGACACCGCCGCGCTCCTCGTTGAAAGCCGCGGCGATGCACCTGACGATGCCTCGCTGCAAGAGTTCCGCCATGCGCTTGCCATGAGCCTGGAGACATCGCCGCCGACGCTGCAGGTTGCGATCGCGCAGCTCGAAGTGCTGGCGAAACACGCGCGCGACATCGCGACCAGTGCTGACGAGTTGGCGGACGTGCCGGCAAACGAAGCTGGCTTGTGGAGGGATAAACTACTTGCGCAGTGCAATTCGGCGCTGGATGAAATGGTGTGGTTCGCACCGTGGCTGCGCAGTGGCGCGGTGATAGAGAAACCGTTGTCCTTGCAATCCGGGATTCCGTTGCTCAGCGACATCGCGGACATGATGCCGCCGGACGATGTGGAAGGGGTCCCTTCCAAGGACATCACCACTGCAATCGACCGGGCGCGCGAGCGGATCATCGAGCTCGAGCGGCTGGCCGAGTCGGCGCGCGATTGTGCGGCCATGGACTATCAATTCCTCTACGACCGGTCTCGGCATCTGTTGTCGATCGGCTTCAACGTCGATGAGCAACGCGTCGATCAGGGCTATTACGACTTGCTGGCATCGGAAGCGCGCCTGTGCAGTTTCGTGGCGATCGCGCAGGGACAACTGCCGCAGGAAACATGGTTCGCGCTTGGGCGGCTGCTGACCGAGGTCGATGGCGATCCAACGCTGCTGTCATGGAGCGGGTCGATGTTCGAGTACCTGATGCCGCAGCTGGTGATGCCCAGCTATGAAGGCACGCTCCTCGACCAGACCTCCAAGCATTCCGTCGCGCGCCAGATCGAGTACGGGCGCCAACGCAACGTGCCATGGGGCATTTCCGAATCCGGCTACAACATCGTCGACGGTCGAATGAACTACCAGTACCGCGCGTTCGGCGTGCCGGGGCTCGGGCTCAAGCGTGGACTGGCGCAGGATCTGGTGATCGCACCATATGCCAGCATGATGGCGCTGATGACTGCGCCGGATGCAGCGTGCGACAACCTCCAGCAGATGACCGAGGATGGATTTTCCGGACGGTACGGCATGTACGAAGCCATCGACTACACCGCGTCGCGCCTGCCGCGCGGCCAGAACCATGCCCTGATTCGGTCATTCATGGCGCATCACCAGGGCATGGGGCTGCTGTCGCTGTTGTACCTGCTGCGGGATCAGCCGATGCAGAAGCGCTTCATCGCCGACCCTGAATTCCAGGCCACGCTTCTGCTGTTGCAGGAACGCATTCCCCGCACCGGCGCGTTCCATCCGCACGCCGCGGAAGTGGCGGGGGCTGCAACGGTCAGCCCAACGGTCGAAACCGAATTGCGTATCTTCCAGACGCCGCACACCGCTCGCCCGGCCGTGCAGATGCTGTCCAATGGCCGTTACCACGTGATGCTCAGTACATCAGGCGGCGGCTACAGCCGCCTGCGCGAGATGGCGGTTACGCGCTGGCGCGAGGACGGTACGCGCGATCACTGGGGCAATTTCTGCTTCCTGCGCGATGTGCAGGGCGGCGAGTTCTGGTCCACCACGTATCAGCCGTGTGCTGTTGCGGTCGATCATTACGAAGCGATTTTCTCGGACGCCAAGGCCGAGTTCCGCGGCCGGAAGAACGGGCTCGAGATGCATACCGAAATCGCGATTTCGCCCGAGGACGACATCGAACTGCGCCGCCTTCGCATCACCAACCGCTCGCGCACGACACGGATCATCGAGGTCACGAGCTACGCCGAAGTGGTGATGGCGCCGGCGATGTCGGACGATCTGCACCCCGCCTTCAGCAACCTGTTCGTGCAGACCGAGCTGGTGCGTTCCAGGCAGGCGATTGTATGCAGGCGCAGGCCGCGTGCGCACGACGAAGCCACACCCAGCATGTTCCATCTATTGGCGGTGCACGACGCCGACATTGACGACATTTCGTACGAAACCGACCGCTCGCGCTTCATCGGCCGTGGAAACAGCCTGCAGCGCCCCGACGCGCTGACCAGCGCAGGGGCGCTGTCGGATTCGGAGGGCTCGGTGCTTGATCCGATCGTCTCGATCCGCGTACGCATCACCCTGCAGCCCGGTCAGTCGACGACCATCGACATGGTTTCTGGCGTCGGAGCGACGCGCGAGGAATCGGCGTCTCTGATCGATAAATACCGTGACCGGCGCCTGGCCGACCGAGTGTTCGACCTGGCGTGGACGCATAGCCAGGTGGTGCGCAGGCAGATCAATGCGTCGCAGTCCGACGCGCAGCTGTACGAACGCCTCGCCGGACTGATCCTGTACGCGCATCCGGCGATGCGCGCGGAGCCC
>JBDSEX010000219.1:0-9227 GCA_039919835.1 Luteimonas sp. | reverse complement strand
CATGCAGCGCGCCATGGCCGCGTTGCGGACGGGCACGCGCGCGCCGTTTGGGACGAAGCGGCGGCCGACGACGACGTCGGCGGCTAGTACGCAGACGCATTCCCCGACGAACGCCTGCGCCTGATGTATGTCTGCACGCATCCCGCGATCGACCCGACGGTGCGCACGGCGCTGATGCTGCAGGCCGTGCTCGGCTTCGAGGTGCAGGCGATCGCCGCGGCGTTCCTGCTTCCTCCGTCCACGCTCGCGCAGCGGCTGGTGCGCGCCAAGCGCCGCATCCGCGAGGCCGGCATCCCGTTTGACATTCCGGAACGAGCCGAGCTGCCCGCACGTACGCACGCGGTGCTCGAGGCGATCTACGCCGCCTACGCGCTGGCCGGCGAATCGCCGTTGCCCGGCGTCGACGACATGGGCTCGTCGATGCGTCGCGAGGCCTGCGCCCTCGCCGCGCTGCTGGTCGACCTGCTGCCGGACGATGCCGAATCGCTCGGGCTGGCGGCGCTGCTCACGTTCGCGGAAAGTCGGCTGGCGGCGCGCATCGATAGCGTGGGGCGCTTCGTGCCGTTGCATCGCCAGGACCCGGAGCGCTGGGATCGGGCTCAGCACCGTCGCGCCGAGCAGCTGCTCACCCGCGCCGCCACGCTGCGGCGTCCCGGCCCGATGCAGCTCGAAGCGGCGATCCAGTCCGCGCACATGCAGCGCGCCGCCACCGGCGTGGTCCCGTGGAACGCGATCGCCACGCTGTACGACCACCTGCTCGCGATCGCACCCACCGCCGGCGCGGAAGTCGCCGCCGCCGTGGCCACGGCCGAAGCGCACGGCGCGGCCGCAGGCCTGGCCCGGCTCGATCGCCTCGAGGCCGCGCGCCTGCAAGCCTACCTGCCGTACTGGGCGGCACGCGCCGAACTGACGTCGCGCATCGGCGACTTCGACGCTGCACGCGAGGCCTATGCCCGCGCCGTCGGACTGAGCACGGTGCCCGCCGTCCGGGCTTATCTTGGCGAGTGCGGCGCGCGCCTCGACGCCTGAACCGCTGTACCGCGCTCAGCCAGGGAAAACGTGGGAATACAGCAATACGGGCTAGTGCAGCTCAGCAAAAAGGTGTCAGGGACAATTACGATCCGTACAGTTGGGGTGGAGTGCCAGGGCAATACGAGATCAAGAGCTTCCGCCTGGCGGCGGGTCACTTTTGTTTTGGCAAAAGTAACCAAAACTAAAAAAGGTGTCAGGGACAATTACGATCCGTACCGTTGGGGTGGAGTCCCACTACAGGGCAATACGAGATCAAGAGCTTCCGCCTGACGGCGGGTCACTTTTGTTTTGGCAAAAGTAACCAAAACCATCTGCGCCGGACACGCGCCGCCTGGGGCGGTGCCCTGCGCTCCTCGGTCGTCGCGGCAAGGCGCCCAAACTCGCTGCGCTCAAGACATGGGCGCCTCTGCGGCCGCGCCGACCTGCGGTGCTCGGCGCGCGTTATGGCGCGGGCAGGTCAAAAATGAGCAACTGCAAAAAGCAGCGCTGGGCTTGATCTTGGGATGGCGCGCAAATCTTTTTCCCTTTGTTGAAAAAATCACCACGCGTCACCACGCGTTGCCGTACGCCATGAGAGCGTGCGCCGTTGCCGGAGGAACTTGATGCGCCCAACCCGTTACGCCTCATGTGTGTCGCTGTGGACGGCTGCATGCCTTTCCCTCGTTGCCTGCGCAAACCCATCCGCGCCTGCGGCCAGCACGCCGGCCCGGACCGACGCAGCTGCGGTGTACGGCAGCGTGCCGCGCACTGCCGATGGGATCGGCAAGACCTACGCGGGCCGCGAGATTGCCGGTGTGATGGGTTGGCAGGGCGCCGGATGGCTGGAGCGCGAGGAGCGTGAGCGCGAGGAACGCGGCAGTGTGCTGCTACGCGAACTCGCGCTCGAGCCGGGCATGGTCGTGGCCGACATCGGCGCCGGTACCGGCTACTACGAACGCCGCATCGCGCCGCGCGTGGGCCCGGCCGGCAAGGTGTACGCGGTGGACGTGCAGCCGGAGATGGTGGCGATGCTCGAGCACGTTGCCGCGCGACCGGAATTCGCCAACGTGGTGCCGGTGCTCGGCGGCGAACGCGATCCGCGCCTTGCGCCGGGCAGCATCGACCTGGCGCTGATGGTCGACGTGTATCACGAGCTTGAATATCCGGCGGAAATGCTGGACGCGATCGTGCGCGCGCTCAAACCCGGCGGGCGCGTGGCCTTCGTCGAATACCGCGCCGAGGACGATCGCGTGCCGATCAAATCCCTGCACAAGATGAGCGAAGCGCAGATACGCCGCGAGGCCACGCGGCATCCGTTGGTCTGGGAACGCACCGCCCGTTCGCTGCCATGGCAGCACGTGGTGATCTTCCGCAAGCCCTGAGATCGCCGGTTTCGCCCGCACGGGCAAGTTGCAACCTGGATCGGCTGGATGTCCGAAACGCAATGCGCGCATCGCGGCAGGTGTCAGCGTTGAATCAGGTCAGGACGCCAACGGCAAGCGCACCACGAATTCGCTTCCCATGCGCGGGCCTGCACTCGACACCTGCACCGATCCGCCGTGCATCTCCACGAGTTGGCGGACCAGGGTCAGGCCGATGCCGAGTCCACCGTAAGACCGCTCAAGCGACTGGTCGGCCTGCGTGAACATGTCGAAGATGGCCTCCAGCTTGTCTTCCGGGATGCCGATGCCGGTATCGCGCACGCGCGCGATGGCTTCGCCTTCGTGCTGCTCGAGAATCACCGCGATACGTCCACCGGATTCGGAGAACTTCGCGGCATTGTTGAGCAGGTTCCCGAACACCTGCACCAGCCGCTGCGGGTCCGCGCGCAGCCACACCGGCTGCGTCGGCGGCTCGAACACCAGGTCATGCTGCCCACGCTCGATCGCCGGGCGCGCCGCTTCGACAGCCTCTTGGAGCACCACGACGAGGTCCATCCTCTCGGCCCGGAGTCCGATCTTGCCGCGGCTGATGCGGCTGAGGTCCAGCAGGTCATCCACCAGGCGGACCATCTGGCGGACCTGCCGATCCATGATTCCGGTGACGGATCTGACCGTCTCCGGATCTCCACCGGTGAGCTGCAGGATCTGCACCGCATTGCTCATCGGCGCCAGCGGATTCCTGAGTTCGTGTGCAAGTATCGAGATGAACTCGCTCTTCTGGCGATCCGTTTCCGACAGCTCGGCGGCCAGCGCGCTCAAGGCGTCGGCGGATTTCCGCTGCTCGTCGATGTCGGTGTTCGAGCCGACCCACATCAGGATGTTGCCGGCGTCGTCCAGCAACGGCAGGGCGCGGCTGATGTGCCATCGATACTCGCCGCCGACATCGCGAAAGCGGTGTTCGAACTGGAAGGGTGCGCCCGTCGTCAACGATTGCTGCCAGACGCGGACGTTCTCGTCGACATCGTCGGGATGGATGAACTGCTTCCAGCCCCAGTCGCGGATCTGCTCGAACGTCAGGCCGGTGAATTGCGTCCACTGGGGATTGAAGTAATCGATGTTGCCGTCCGGCTTGGCGGTGAAGATCTTCTGCGGCATCGAATCCATCACGAAGCGCAACCGCTGTTCGCTTTCGATGCGCACGGTTTCTGCGCGATGGCGTTCGCTGATATCGAAGAACAGCGCGGCGAACCGCCCAGGTTCGGGGCGGAAGGCATGCACCTCGTACCAGCGCCCCAACACGGCGACTTCGCGCAGGAAGGTGGCGGGTTCGCCCGTGCGCACCACTTCGGCGAAGTCCTGCACCCACTCCGGTTCGGTGCCCGGGATCACTTCCGACAACAGGCTGCCCTGCACCGATTCGCGCGGCAGACCCGTCATCGCCTCCCACGCGCCGTTGAGTTCCAGGTAACGCCAGTCCACAGCCTTGCCCGCAGCGTCATGGATGATCTCGCCGACGATGAAGCCTTCGTGCAACTGCTCGAAGATGCCGGCCCAGCGCATGTCGCTTTCGCGCAACGCAGCCTCCGCACGCTTGCGATCGCTGATGTCGCGCAGGTAGGCGGTGAACACGGGCGTGCCCGGCACGGGGATGCGCGTGACCGTCAGTTCGATCGGGAACTCGTGGCCGTCGGCATGGAGTGCTGACAATTCGAGTCGCTTGTCCATGACCGGCCCTTCGCCCGTGGCGAGGTAATGCGCCATGCCCGCGCGGTGGCGCGCGCGATACGCGGCAGGCACGAGCAGCTCCGCCATGTCGCGGCCCAGCACGTCGGCCCGCCGATGGCCGAAGGTGCGTTCCGCTGCGGCGTTGAACTCGATGATGCGGTCTTCGTGGTCGGTGCTGACGATGCAGTCCAGGGCCGCCTCGAACATGGCGGTCTTGCGTGTCTCGCTCTGCCGCAGCTGCTCTTCGGCCTGCCGACGCACGTCGATTTCACGGCGCAACGCATCGTTCGCCTGGCCGAGCTCCATGGTGCGTTCGGCAACCCGCGATTCCAGGTCGGCGTGCGCCTCCTGCAAGGCGGCTTCGGCCTGTTTGCGACGGGTGATGTCGTGCATCGATACCACCGCACCCTGCACCTTGCCGTCCGCGTCGTGCAGCGCCTTGGCATACGCAAGCAGCGAGCGGGGCGGGCCATCGGCGGGGGCAATCACCATTTCCGCGCCGCGCACCTGTTCACCGCGCAAGGCACGAAACAGCGGTACTTCCTCCGTGCGCATTGGCGTAATGCCGTCGCCGAGATAGAGGTTGTAGTGATCGGCCCAGTGCTCGGCAGGCACCGGTTGCTGCGGCAACCCGTGGAAGTCGCGCGTGGCCTTGTTGAACAGCGTGAGCACACCTTCGGCGTCGCAGGCCACGATGCCTTCCTGCAGGTTTTCCAGCAGCGTTGCCATGAACGCGTTGGCACGCGCCAGCTCGGCGGTGCGCTCGTCCACGCGCTGTTCCAGCTCGTCGCGGGCTCGATTGAGGGAGTCCTCGACGCGGCGGCGTGCCGTGACATCGCGGAAAATGAGGACCACGCCGGAGATCGCACCCTGTTCGTCGCGGATTGGTGCGGCGCTATCGTCGATGGGCGTCTCGACGCCATCTCTGGCAATCAGCAGTGTGTGGTTGACGAGGCCGACGACCACGCCTTCCTGCAGCGCGCGGGCTGCTGGATTGGCAACCGTTTCCCGTGTGCTTTCGTTGACGATGCGAAACACGGTTTCGAGTGTTTGTCCCGAAGCTTCGGCGCTCGTCCAGCCGGTCAAGTGTTCCGCGACGGGATTCAGGTAGACGACGCGACCTTCGACATCGGTGGTGATGACCGCATCGCCGATGCTCGCCAGCGTGACGCGCCAATGCTCGCGGCTTGCCCACAGCCGCTTCTCGCCCTGCACGATGCCCCGCCCCAGCAGTGCCGCGGCCAGGAAGGCGGCCACGACGCCGGACACGATCAGGATCTGCGTGGAAGCTGCCGACGTGCTTTCACCTGCGATCAGCGCGGCGCTCAACAGCACCAGCAGCAAGGCCATGGTTCCGAACCCCAGCCAGACGCGCCCTGCCGTGGTCCCTCCCGCCCATCTGCTCCAACGTTGCGTCACGAGATTGCTGCCCAATGGCTGGATTGACAGGAAGATACGATATGACGGCGCGGCGCGATGCAGGAAGGAACGTGGCGCAACCGGGCGGCTGGGACGGCCATGCAGTAGCAGCGACGTCCCGTGACCGGCGTGCATGAGTGGCGACAGGCCGACCGCAACCGTCGGATGATCGTCGTGGCGCATCGCGCTCCGGGCTGCGCGACAAGATCTTCAGGCGAGCAGCTCTCCCTCGTCCCTTCGCGAACCTGGCCGGTGCGATACATCGTGTTCGGCTGGCGTAACGTCCGCTCCCTGCGCCGCGTGACTGACCACCTGGTTGCGCCCACCCGCCTTGGCGAGGTAGCACATGCGGTCGGCCATGCCAATGAGGTCCTCGCCCGAGCGCGCGCCGTCGGCGAACTCGATCTGGCCGATGCTGGTCCCCAGCTGGAACGTGCGCCCGTGCCAGGCAAACGAGAACGCCACGATCGCCGCGCGGATCTTCTCGGCCACGGTTGCGGCATGGTCGGGCGTGCAGTTTTCGAGGAGCACGGCGAACTCGTCGCCACCCAGGCGCGCAACCGTGTCGTGTTCACGCAGTTGTTTGCGCAACAGCAGTGCGAGTTGCCGGAGCAATTCGTCGCCGGCGGCATGGCCGCCACGATCGTTGACTGTCTTGAACTGGTCGAGGTCGATGTAAAGCATCGCATTGCCGGTGCCGAACTCTGCCGCATTGGTGATCGCGCGATCCAGTTGCGCCGCGAACGCGCGCCGGTTGAGCACGCCGGTCAGCGAATCGTGGTTGGCGTGGTACGTCAGTTCACGCGTCAGGCGCGTGGCCGCGGTGACATTGCGGAAGGTGACGACCGCGCCGATCGCCTGCTTGTCGCGGTCATGCACCTGCGCTACCGTGCCATCGACCAGGATGGTGTGGCCGTCGCGGCGCACCAGCGACACGATGCCTTCCTCGTCGCTGGAAAACCCCTCGGCCAGCACGTTCAGTGACCGGCCCTGGTTGTCGGTGAAGTTGACGACCTTTGCCAGGTTGCGTCCCAGCGACATCTTCTCCTTCCACCCGGTCAGGTGCGACGCCACCGGATTGAGGCAGGTGATGCGGCCTTGCGTATCGACGATGGCGATGCCGTCGGCAATCGCGCACAACGCACTCAGGTTGCGCTCGTGCGACTCCTGGCACGCGCGCAACTGTTCCCGCACTTCGGCGAGCGTTGCCGGGAGGGACTGGGCCTGATCTTCGGGACCGGCTTGGGCGGAAGCCTTGCCGCGGGGTGGAGGGCTCATCAGTTGAAGAATGCGGCTGGCGATGACAAGCCGAGGTGAGCGTTTGACGCACCGTATTCAGCTTTCGAAACGGACGAAGTCTGGGATGGTTGCCGCGCGCATCTGCGACCGTGCAGCCAGCGGCCCGGGAAAGCAAAGCTCACCGTGGTTCCTGGCGTGAGGTTGTCCGGTGGGCGGCCTGCGGCCCTGCCAAGGCAAAGTCATGCAGGGTGCAACAGGAACCCGAGCGAACTTTGCGAATGGGGCCACGGCAAGAGCTTGCGCCAGACGGCGGTCGCGTTTTTTCTGGCAAAAAAAGCAAGCACAACCAATTGAGCTGGACGGGACCCGCAGCGGTGCCCTCGCTTCCCCGGTGGACACGTCGCCACCCTCGCTGCGCGCAAGTTTGGTCACCCCTACGGCCGGGCTTCGTTATGCTCGTCCCGTACGCTTCCTTGCCCGCCAAATCCCCTTGGAGACCCACGATGCGCAATACCCTTTTCCTGGCCGCACTCGCTGTCGCCGCCATCCCGTTGCTCGCCTCCGCCCAGCAGGATTTTTCCACGGTCGAGATCAAGACGACGGCGTTGCGCGAGGGCACGCACATGCTGACCGGTGCGGGCGGCAACATGGTCGCGAGCACCGGTGCCGATGGCATGTTCCTGATCGACGATCAGTTCGCTCCGCTTTCCGACAAGATCCGTGCGGCGCTGTCGACGCTCAGCGACAAGCCGCTGCGATTTGTCGTCAACACGCACTGGCATGGTGACCATACCGGCGGCAATGAAACGCTGGGCAGGGCGGGCGCGGTGATCGTGGCCCACGACAACGTGCGCAAGCGGATGAGCGTCGAGCAGCTGCTGCGCGGCGAGAAGATTCCAGCCGCCCCCGGTGCCGCCTTGCCGGTGGTGACGTTCGCCAGCGGCCTTACCCTGCACCTCAATGGCGACGACGTGCGCGTCCAGCACGTCGAGCATGCGCATACCGACGGCGATGCGTTGGTGAAGTTCGAGCACGCCAACGTGCTGCACATGGGCGACGTGTACTTCAACGGCCTGTATCCCTTCATCGACGCCGAGTCCGGCGGCAGCATCGGCGGCGTGCTGGCTGCGGTCGAACGCGGCCTTGCAATGAGTAACGAAGCGACCCTGGTGGTGCCCGGCCATGGCCCGCTCAGCAACCGTGCCGAACTCGCCAGGTACGGCGCCATGCTCAAGGGTTATCGCGATCGCATCGCCGCGTTGAAGGCGCAGGGCAGGACGCTGGCGCAGGTCATCGCCTCCAAGCCTACGGCCGCCACCGATGAGTCGCTGGGCAAGGCCTTCATCAAGCCGGACGAGCTGGTGACGTCCATTTACGAAACGCTGTAAGGGGAATTTTCCATGTTGCTACGCATGTTCTGCGCAGGCCTGCTGGCGCTGTTCGCGCACACTGCTTCGGCCGCAGAGACGATGTCCCTGAGCATCGGCGGGACGACGCTGCAGGCACCGATCCCGGACGGTTACGTGCGTGCCAGCGAGCGCGTACCGACGCTGTTCGCCACTTCCGCGGCGGCCTTGCCGCCTTCGGTCCGACTGGTCGAAACGCTGGTCGCCGAAAGCGATCTCAAGCCCATGTTGATGGGACAGCCCATGAAGCAACCGTACCTGCAGGTGCAGGTCCTGCGCGATGCCGAGCGGCTGGATTTCACTGCGGGGGAGTGGACTGCATTGCAGCCCGTGCTGGTCGAGCAGCTTGGGGGTTTCGATATGGATCGCTATACAAAAACCCAGCAGTCGGGCATGAGCGAACGCATGTCCGCGGCAACGGGCGTGGAGATCGAAATCACCTATGGCGAAGTGGGCAAGCCTGCGATCTACGCCAAGAAACCGACCTCGCTTCATTACACGCTGCGCCTGCCGATCACCGCGCAGGTGAATGGCGAAGCGAAGTCGTTAGAGATCGAAGCAGCTGGCGCTGCGATGCTCGCGGGCAGCAAGATGGTGATGGCCAACGCCTACGCGCACGCCACGCCCTTGCAGCCGCCGTTCGCCGTATCGCGTGCCATCGCGGAAGCGTTCGTGTCGCGGATGCAGTTGCTCAATGCGGCACCGGCCGCACAGGCGAAGCCATGACGTCCGCAGGCCTTGACGCCAACCGTTGGTCGTTCACCCTTCGGCCATTTCCAGCGACCTGACATCCGGTGGACTTGGAAAAACGATCCATCAATGGCCTTTACACGCATCTATCTCGTACAGGAACCCGCCCGCGCCGAAATCGACACGCGTAGCGGCGATACCCTGCTCGAATTCGGTGCGCCGTGGTGCGGGCATTGCATCGCCGCGCAAGCATCCATCGAGGCTGCGTTGGCGGCGCGCAAGGATGTCGCTCATCTCAAGATCGAGGACGGCCGCGGCAAGCCGTTGGGACGCTCGTTCAAGGTGAAGCTGTGGC
>JBDSEX010000196.1:0-4170 GCA_039919835.1 Luteimonas sp. | reverse complement strand
ACCCAACCAGAATGGCCCGGAGCAGATGGGCTGGCGAACCACCGGGCAAAACCTCAATCTCAACCGTGACTACGTCAAGGCCGACGCGCCGGAGATGCAGGCGATGCTGGCGCTGGTGGATGCATGGGACCCGGTCGTCACAGTCGACCTGCATGTCACCAACGGGGCCAAGTTCGAGCACGACATCTCCATCCAGGTCGAGCCACTGAATTCAGGCGATGCAGAGCTGCGCAAGGCGGGCCGCATGTTGCGCGATGGGGTGATCGACGACCTGTCCAAACAAGGCTCCTTGCCGCTCGCCTTTTATCCATCCTTCGTCGACTTCGAGGATCCCACCACGGGCTTCGTCGATTCCGTCCCGCCGCCACGCTTCTCCCACGGCTATTTCCCGTTGCGAAACCGTCTCGGCATGCTGGTCGAAACGCATTCGTGGAAAGATTATGCAACGCGCGTGCGGATCACCCGCAACGCGGTGGTATCGGTCCTCGAGCATGTGGGACGCCATGGCAGTCATTGGCGGGAACTCGCCCGTGAGGCTGATGCGCGGGCGATCAAACTTGCCGGCACGCCCGTGCCCTTGGAGTACACCGCCAGCGACAAGACGCGTACGATCGATTTTCGCGGTTATGCCTACACGCGCACGCGTTCGGAAGTTTCCGGCGCGTTGATGACGCGGTACGACGACCGCAAGCCGCAGCTCTGGAAGGTTCCGCTGCGCGACGAGATCGTCCCCGGACGCAGCGTGGTCGCGCCGCGCGGCGGGTACCTGGTGCCGCGCCAGCATGCTGCGGATGTGGCACGTCAGCTCAAGATTCACGGGATCGAATTCCGCACGCTCGATCGTCCATTGACCGGTGCGAGCGTCGAAACGTTTCGCGCGGACAAGACCGCGTTGACGCCGAATTCAGTCGAAGGGCATCAGCGACTCGTCGTGGAAGGCTCTTGGAAACCAGAGGCGCAGTCGATCACGGCCGGCGCATTGTTCGTACCGATCGCGCAAGCGAAAGCGCGCCTGGTAATGGCCATCCTCGAACCGCAATCCGCCGATTCGCTGGTGGCATGGGGCGATTTCAACAATGCCTTCGAGCAGAAGGAATACATGGAAGCCTATGTCGCCGAGGATGTGGCGCGCGACCTGCTCTCACGCGACACGCTGTTGAAAGCCGAGTTCGAGCGCAGGCTGAAGGATGATGCCGAATTCGCGAAGAGTCCGCAGGCGAGGCTTGAATTCTTCGCGCGGCGGCACGCGTCGTGGGACGACAGGTTCAATCGTTACCCTGTGTTCCGCACGCATCAGGTTCCGGAATAACAGCCGCACGTGGCGTCGCGATGCATCGTCGTTGCCGCGCAGCCAGCAGCGACGACGTCGGGCGCCCGAGCGCTTGTCGAGATGATGCTGTTGCAATCCAACCCGGGAGTGAGTGCATGAAGGCAGTCGTTGGAGTGTGGTTATGCATGGCGGTGGTGTTGGCTGCTTGCCAACCTGCAATCCCGCCCAGCGCTCCTGCTGCAGTGCCGCCGGTGGCATCGCAGCCATTGCCCGCATCCGCCACGGCGCCAGACACTCCAGCGACACCGGACGAGCCCAGAACGCTGCATTTCCAATGCGGCGACCTTCTCACCAGCGCACGCCTCCTTCGCGACGAAGCACGTCTCTCGGTGTCCGGACGCGACATCGCATTGCCGCACGTACCGTCTGCCTCCGGTGCCAGGTACGACGATGGAAAAGGCAACGCGTTGTGGAGCAACGGCAACGACGCCTTGCTGACGCTGGGTGGCAAGCAGTACGAAGCGTGTACCCGCAGCGAGCGCGCGTCACCGTGGGTCGATGCGCAAGCGCGCGGGATCGGCTTTCGCGCTGTTGGAAGCGAACCTGGCTGGTACGTCGAAGTGGGCCAGGGCGAAACGCCGGCGCTGCATGCAGAGCTCGATTACGGAGAACGCCAGATCGATTCCCAAAGCCTCGTGCCGCTGACCGGTGCGCGCGAGGGGTTTCGTGGCATGGCGACCGATGGCACTTCATTTGAACTGCGGATCACACGGACGCCCTGCAACGACGGCATGAGCGGTGAAGCATTCGAGGCCAGCGCCGAACTGCTTGTCGCCGACAGGCCGTACAAGGGCTGCGGGGCGTATCTGTTCGATTGACGCGCAGGACGCGGACCATCGTCCACACCTTGCTGACTACGGGCACGCACGCGGCATGCGACGACACTTTACCCCGGGCGTGCCTTGGGGGAAGCTGCACGCAACGATTGGCAGACACTGACGATGATCCGCAGACATACGCTGGTAGTGGTGGCGATCCTGCTGGCGCTGGCCGTGGTGCTGTGGCCGAAAACGGCGACGCAGCAGGTCGTCCTGCCTGTACCACCTTACGCGGGCCCGGCACGGACTGCGGCGCCTCCACCTGCGTCACCGTCGACCGTTACGTTGCCCGCATTCCTGCCTCGCGAAGCGCGGACCATGGTTGCCACGATCCAGCGCGGCGGACCATTCCGCCATCGGCAGGATGGCAGCGTGTTCGACAACCGGGAAGGCCTGCTGCCGAAAAAACAGCGCGGATACTACCGTGAGTACACGGTCGACACGCCAGGCGTCGAACATCGCGGTGCACGGCGCATCGTGACCGGCGGCACGCCGCCACGGGCCTGGTACTACACGGACGATCACTACGACAGTTTCCGCGCTTTCGACGTCTACGAACTGGAGCGGCGGCAATGAGCGATTCGGGCTTTGACCTTGGCTTGGGCGATCCAGCGCAAGCGGGCGTGTACTTCACCACCACCGACGACCTCGACACGCTGGATGTCGCAGCGCGTGACGCCGGCTTGCTGGTGAGGCGCATCGACCTTGGTGGTTGCGCTGACAAGGCGACATTGATGATGCGCCTGGGCGCTGCATTGGATTTCCCGTCCGGTTCCGGACGCAACTGGGATGCCCTCGCTGACCGCCTGCGCGATCTGTCGTGGCTGCCTGCCGTCGGCTATGCGTTGTTGATCGATGCGGCAGGCGACCTGCGCGACGCCGAAGAAAGCGACTTCGACAGCCTGCTTGGAATCCTGGAGGAAGCCGCCATCGACTGGGCCGGTCGCGAAACGCCATTCTGGGCGTTCCTGTCACTTCCGGACAATGCATTCGATGTGATGGACACAGGTGGACCTGAGTAATCGCGGGTGCCAAGCAACAGGCATTTTCATCCGCCTGGCGTCGAATGGCAGGAATTGAACGCATGCCTGGCCGCCAAGGATTCCGTTTTCGCGTTCAACGCATCAGATCGTAGGAACCACCTCGCTCCAGCGCGCGCCGATAGGCCGGTCGCTCGTGGATACGTTCGAGATACGCCTGCAATCGTGTCTGATTCGCAAAGCCGGCACGCGCAGCTGCTGCCTCGATCGGAAAACTCATCTGGATATCGGCTGCGGTGAATCGATCTCCCGCAAACCACGTGTGTCTTGCAAGCTCGGCTTCCATGTAATCGACATGCAATTTCATTTGCGGGCCCACGAAGCTGCCTAGTGCTTTATCTGCGATGCTGCGTGCGATGGGCCTGGCGAAGAACGGCATGGGTGCGGACTTGAGCCGGGAAAACACCAGGTTCAGCAGCAAAGGCGGCATTGCGCTGCCTTCGGCGTAGTGCATCCAGTAGCGATGGCGCGTGGCTTCGGCCGTTCCCGGTACCGGTGACAGCACATGCGCGGCATCGTGGCGCTCGACCAGGGTTTCGATGATCACTGCAGACTCTGCGAGCACGTCGCCATCCTCGACGACGATTGGCGATTTTCCGAGCGGATGAATCGCACGCAATTCCGGCGGCGCCAGCATCGTGATTGGATCGCGTGCGTAGCGGACGATGTCGTAGTCGAGGCCGAGCTCCTCCATCAGCCACAGGATGCGCTGCGAGCGTGAATTTTCGAGGCGGTGGACGGTGATGATTATCGGTTCTCCAGTTGCATGATGGGGACGCCCATGGCAAAAGTGCTGCCGCTATCCTTCGAGTTCCGACCAGCGTGCGTATGCCGCGTCCAGCTCCAGCTGGGTCGTTGCGAGTTCCACGTTGTGCGCGGTGATCGCGGTCGCATCGCGCTGGTAGAACGCTGGCACGTTGCTTCGCGCAGTCAATTCACCCAGCCGCGATTCAAGCATTTCGATGCGCAGGGGCAACTGTTC
>JBDSEX010000118.1:0-3704 GCA_039919835.1 Luteimonas sp. | reverse complement strand
TAGGCAGCGCCGCTGTTGCGCTGGACGTTGTTCTGGATGGCGTTGCCCGCGACCGCGCCGGCAACCGCGCCCGCGACGGTGGCGGTATTCCGACGGCCCTTGCTCTCATCGTCGGCGAGCTCACGCCCCGCGGCAGCACCGACGATGCCACCCAGCACTGCGCCAGTCGCATTGGGCACCGTGCTGGCACCGGCCGAGGTCATTTCGATACGCGTCACGGTGCCGCAGTCGTAGCAGTTGGTGCCGCTTGACGGCGGTGGCGTGTTGTAACCGTAGCCCGGCGACGCCGTGGTTGCGCAACCTGCCATCGCAAGCGATGCCATTGCGGCGAGACCGATCATACGAATATTCATGGAGTTCTCCTGAAAGTGGGTAAGGCAGGAGCACCCGCTCCCACGCTGCCAACTTAGGCACGCATCCATGAACGCGCTGTCAACCTGGGCGACAAGGCCGAACGCAGGCGAATCCGTGTCAGCCGCAATTCAGTCGGGGCCCAGGGATGTTCAGACTCAGTTGCGGAAATCCTGGTGGCACGCCTTGCAGGCTTCGCCGATGCTGCCTGCCGCCGTGCCAAGGCCGGGACAATTCAAGGGCGGTATGGACAAGGAAGCGTCAAGCGCCGCGCGCAGGCTGCTGGCGTGCCGGGCGAAGCGTTCGTCATCGGCGAGATCGGGAAATGCCTGCTCCAGCGAATTGGCCGAGGTACGCAACGCCTGCAGATGCGGAAGCGTATCGATGGCGCCGCATTTGTTCTGCTCAACATTCGCGCCCAGCTGGTTGAGATGCCACTGCTGGACCTGCATCAGGCTTTCCGGAAAATGATCCTTGCGTGCATCGAGCGCCCGCATCGCCATCACGGTGCCGATCACGCCGGCCGCCAGACCGATCAGGAACAGGAAAAAATAACGGGATGCATTGCCAGCCATTGCGCGCTCCAGTTGCCAGGGTCGCCGCAACATACCATGCGCAATCCAAAGTCGGCATGATCGAACCCGATACCGCCGAATGCCCGCGCCATCAGGATCGCAAATGAAAAAACCGCTGCGCGAACGCTTCGCTGGCATCGACCGGTTGTACGGCAGCGGTGCGGTGGAGCGATTGTCGGAACGCCGCGTGGCGGTGATCGGAATCGGCGGCGTAGGTTCCTGGGTGGTCGAAGCGCTGGCCCGGTCTGGTATCGGCCATCTCACGCTGATCGATGCGGACGATCTGTGCCTGTCAAACACCAACCGTCAGCTGCCTGCACTTGAAGGGCAGTACGGGCGCAACAAAGCCGAGGTTGTCGCGGAACGTTGCCGCGCGATCAATCCACTTCTGGTCGTCGAGCCGCAACAGGCGTTCGTGACGCCATCCACGCTCGAACAGCATCTTGGCAATGGCTTCGACCTGGTGATCGATGCCTGCGACAGTTTCCGCAGCAAGGTCGAGATGATCGCGTGGTGCCGGCGGCGCAAGCAATCGATCATCACGGTGGGTTCGGCCGGAGGACGCACCGATCCGACCCTGGTCCGCGTCCGCGACCTGTCTCGTACCGAACACGATGCGATGCTGGCGCTGATCCGCAGGAAGTTGCGTGGCGAATTCAATTTTCCAAAAAGCACGCAACGCTACTTCGGCGTATCGGCCGTGTATTCATTGGAGAACGTTCGCTATCCGCAGGCCGACGGGTCCGTCTCCGGGCTGCGTCCCAGGCTGGACCCGCACGCAGCGCTCAACCTGGATTGCGGCGCAGGCCTCGGTGCGGCCACGCATGTCACCGGTGCATTCGCATTCGCGGCGGTGGGCAAGGCAATGGAGTTGTTGCTGAAGCCGAAGCAGGATTCGTAGACTTCACGCTGCACCGAGGCGCCGATGCGCACCGTTACCTGGGTTTCGGCAAGCCAAAGAGTCTTTCCGCATTGGCGCTTGTAGCAGCTGCAACATCAATTTCGCTTTCGCCGCGCAACGCAGCAATCGTTTTCAGCACAACCGGCAGTCGTGCCGGTTCATTTCGCTGGCCGCGGTGGGCAGCGTCGGGCTGGTCGGGCGCATCGGTTTCCAGCAGCAGGTATTCGATCGGCATCCCTGCCACGAGTTGCCGCAGGCGATTGGCGCGTGCATACGTCACCGGCCCGCCGATACCAATCATGAAACCAAGTTTCCACAACTGCCGTGCCTGTTCCTCGCTCCCCGGGAAGCTGTGCACGACGCCACGCAGGTTGCCGATGCGTTTGATCGCGACGATGACCGCTTCGACCGCCCGGCGCGCGTGGACGATGACCGGCAGGTCGAGTTCGCGCGCGAGCTGCAGTTGGCCGTCGAAATACCGGTGCTGTGCCTCGGCATCCAGGCCTTCGACGTAGAAATCCAGACCGCACTCGCCGATTGCCACCGGACGCTCGCGTGCGATCCAGTCGCCCAGCGAATCAAGATGCTGTTCACGGTGGTATTGCAGGTACAGCGGATGCAAACCGTAAGCCGGATGCAGTCCTGCATTTTTCGAGCAGACGTCACGCAGTTTCGGCCAACTTGCTTCCGTGACTGCGGGCACCACCTGGCGGTGCACGCCGGCTGCGCGTGCGCGATCCAGCGCCGCGGCACGATCCGAATCGAATTCGTTGGCATCGAAATGGCTGTGGCTGTCGACCAGCATTCGCTAGCGGCCGCGATCCCGGTCGACCTGGACGTCGTCCTTGCGCCGTTTCAGGTTCGCCAGGAGCAGGGTGCCAAGGCCGAGCAGGATTTCGTCCGCCAGCGGAATGAAGTCCGGCACCACCACGTCAGCTGCAAACAGCGCGGCAATCAACCAGAACAATTGCGGAAAGCGTAATTTCCTGGCCCAGCTCAGGATCGGCAACAGCAGCGGGTTGGCCATTTGAGTCAACCGGAAAGAGGGGTGCGGCAACGCTATCACGGGGCTACGGCAGGGCGTGTGCATTGGCCTGTCACTTCAGATTCACCCGCGCGACAGGTTGAGCTGAACCGTTGGGGGTTCACTCAGGGCGGGCGTGCTGAAATCGCCGCGTCCACAACCGAGCGGGGTCCACCCGCCGCAGGAGTTGAGCATGAAGAGCAATACGTTGGCGATCGCATTGGCCTCGCTGCTGGTCGGTGGCGTCGCCGTCGCCGCTTTCCAGAACAACCGCGAGACGCAACCCGACTTCGTGGCGTCCGGCGCCGAGCGCGGATACGCGCTGGCCTTGAACGCGGAGGAGCGTGGCGACGCGCGCCTCGATGACGATGCTCGCTTAGACAGCAACGCGATCCCGGCGCGCGGCCGCTTGGACTATGCAAACGTCGTCGACATCGATCCGATCACAGAGAAGCAGCAGCTGTACGCGCAGGTGATCGGCACTGATCCCATCCGCGAAACCTCCAGTACCTCCACTCCGCGCGAAGTCTGCGAGGACGTGGTCGTGCAGGACCGCATGCCGGAGCGCGATGGCAATGTCGGCGGCACGGTGGCCGGCGCAGTCATCGGCGGGCTCATCGGCAACCAAGTGGGCGGGGGCGACGGCAAGAAACTCGCCACGGTGGCCGGTGCGGTGGGCGGCGGGTTCGCAGGACGTGCAATCGACCGCCGTCATGTTGGCGGCCAGGTCGTGACCCGCACCGATCGCCAGTGCCGTACTGTGTCTTCGACCTCGCAGTCGAGCCGCGTGACCGGTTACAACGTGACGTTTCGCAACCCCGACGGCACGACCGGTACCCAGTACATGGGCAGC
>JBDSEX010000098.1:0-3845 GCA_039919835.1 Luteimonas sp. | reverse complement strand
CGAGGTCGCGTTGTGGTCGCGCGGCGAGGAACGTCTCGACGGACGCTTCCCCGAAATAGAATCCGCCGCCACGCTGCTGCCGCGGGATTGCGTGCTCGACGGTGAATTGCTGGCGTGGCGGCAAGGCGACGTGCCGGCCCCGTTCACCGCGTTGCAGACGCGCATCCAGCGACTGAAACCCGGCCCGAAAACACTGAAGGACACGCCGGTGCGCGTGCAGGTTTACGACCTGCTGGAACTCGATGGCGACGATTGGCGCGGACGGCCGCTTTCCGAGCGCCGCGCCGCACTCGAAGCCCTGGTCGTTTCCACTCCTTCCGATTCCGCGCTCTCCGATGCGCGCATCGTCCTGTCGCCGCGCGTGCAGGCGGCGAGCTGGACCGATGCCGCCGCGCTGCGCGAGAGCGCACGGACCCGTGGTGTCGAAGGCCTCATGCTGAAACGACTGTCATCGCCCTATCAGGCGGGCCGCCGCCGCGGCGACTGGTGGAAGTGGAAGATCGATCCACTGACCATCGACGCCGTGCTGCTGTACGCGCAGTCAGGCCACGGGCGGCGCAGCACGTTGTACACCGACTACACCTTCGGCCTATGGGATGGCGACGCGCTGGTGCCGGTGGCCAAGGCGTATTCGGGTCTCGACGACAAGGAAATCCTGGCGCTCGACAAGTGGATCCGTGCGCACACGCTGGAACGTTTCGGACCGGTCCGCTCGGTGCAGGCACATCAGGTGTTCGAACTCGGCTTCGAAGCGGTCAACACATCGACCCGGCACAAGTCCGGCATCGCGGTGCGCTTCCCGCGCATCCTGCGTTGGCGCAAGGACAAGCCCGCGGCCGAAGCCGACCGGCTCGACACGTTGCGGGCGCTGGCGCGGTGAACGCCGATACGTTGACGGACGGGGAGACGCGATCGCCCTCGCGGCGCGGCATGCCGAAATCCAGGTACGCACCGCTGGCGGCATGGTTCGATGCGCAGGGCTGGAAGCCGCTGCCGTTCCAGCGCGAGGTGTGGCAACGCTATGTCGACGGCGAATCCGGGTTGCTGCATACCCCGACCGGCAGCGGAAAAACCCTGGCCGCGTTTGGCGGCCCACTTCTCGAAGCGCTTGCGCTTGCTCCCTCGCCCGCGCAGCGAGAGAGGACCGGGGCGAGGGTGCGAAGTAAAGACGGTGCCGGCGGCCGCATCAAAGTCTTATGGATCACGCCGTTGCGCTCGCTCGCCGCCGACACCTTGCGTGCACTGCGCGAACCCATCAACGCGCTCGGCCTCGACTGGGTCGTCGGCATGCGTACCGGCGACGCCAGCGCGCGCGACAAGCGGCTGGCGCGCGCCGGCAAGCTCGATGTGCTGGTAACAACTCCGGAATCGCTCGCCTTGCTGCTGTCGTATCCCGACACCGCACCGCAGCTTGCCAACCTGCGCTGCGTAATCGTGGACGAGTGGCACGAATTGCTCCCCAGCAAGCGCGGCGTGCTGTTGCAATTATGCCTGGCGAGACTGCGCGCGCTTTCGCCGCCTTTGCGGTTGTGGGGGCTCTCGGCAACGCTGGGCAACCTCGAACAAGCACGCGACGTGCTGCTCCCGCACGTGCCACACGCGCCCATCGTTTCCGGGGTGAAGCCGCGTACGCTCAAGATCGAAACCCTGCTGCCGGAAGAAGGCGAACGATTTCCGTGGGCCGGTCATCTCGGCCTGTCGCAACTGCAGCGCGTGTTGCAACGCATGCTTGCAGTGCGCACCAGCCTGTTGTTCACCAACACGCGCGCGCAGGCGGAACTGTGGCACCAGGCGCTTGCAGCGGTATGGCCGGAAGATCCGGGAACGCTCGCACTGCACCACGGGTCGCTCGATCCCAAGCTGCGCGCCGCCGCCGAACTGGGCTTGCGCGATGGCCGGCTGCGTTGCGTGGTGGCGACCTCCAGCCTCGATCTTGGCGTCGATTTTCCCGCAGTCGACCAGGTATTGCAGATCGGTAGCCCCAAAGGTGTTGCCCGCCTGCTACAGCGTGCCGGCCGTGCGAAGCATCGTCCGGGCGAGGCCGGGCATGTGGTCTGCGTGCCCTCGCATGCACTCGAGCTCGTCGAGTACGCCGCCGCGCGCAGCGCCATCGCGCTCGGCGCAATCGAAGCGCGACGGCCGTTGATGCTGTGCCTGGACGTCCTCGCGCAGCATTGCGTCACGCTCGCGCTCGGCGGCGGTTTCGATGCGCGCGTGCTCCTTGCGGAAGTGCGCGGTACGCATGCCTACGCTGCGCTCGATGATGCGACATGGCAGGCCGTGCTTGACTTCATCGTGCAGGGCGGCGCGGCGCTGTCGAGTTATCCGGATTTCTGTCGCGTGTTGATTGGCGATGACGGTGTGTATCGCGTCGAAGACAGGCGCATCGCGCTGCGGCATCGCCTTTCAATCGGCACCATCACCAGCGACGGCAGCGTGTCGGTGAAGTTCCTGCGCGGCGGTGGACTTGGATCCGTCGAGGAAGCCTTCGTCGGCCGGCTGCGGCGAGGCGACAGATTCCAGTTCGCCGGCCGGCTACTGGAGCTGGTGCGCCTGGAAGACATGACGGCCTATGTGCGTGTCGCGACTTCTGGCGACGGGACGGTCCCGAAATGGCTGGGCGGCCGCATGCCGTTGTCGTCGGAACTCGGGCAGGAAGTTGAACGCATGTTTACTGCCGCTCATGCATCGCCGGAGATGCGTGCCATCGCGCCACTGTTGCAGTTGCAGCAGGCAATGTCCGCGTTACCTGCGCCCGAAACGCTTCTCGCTGAAACAGTCAAGGCCCGCGACGGACGGCACTTGTTCATCTATCCCTTCGCCGGCCGGCAGGTGCACGAGGGCATGGGGTCGCTTCTTTCTTTGCGCTGGGGCCGCGTGTTCGCCAACAGTTTCAGTTTCGCCGCCAACGACTACGGGTTGGTGCTGTCGCCCGCGAACGATGTGCGGATCGACGTGGACACGCTCCGGTCATTGTTGTCGCCGGACGGACTGCTCGACGACCTGCGCGCCAGCCTCAACCTCGGAGAACTCGCGCGTCGCCAGTTCCGCGAGATCGCCCGAATCGCGGGCCTGCTGCCGCCGTCACTGCCGGGACGCGCGCCCCGTTCGATGCGCCAGCTGCAGGCGTCGAGCGGACTGATCTTCGACGTGCTGCAGCGTTTCGACCCGGGTCACCTGCTGCTTGCCCAAGCCGAGCGCGAAGTGTTCGCGACCCAGTTGGAAGTGTCCCACCTTGCTGAAACCCTGCAATCGTGTTCGCGTCGCACGCTTGCGCTGCACGCGCCTGGCAGCCTGACGCCGCTCGCCTTCCCGTTGTGGGCAGAGGGCGTGCGCGGTCAGCTCAGCACCGAGGATTGGAAGACGCGCGTGCGCCGCGTGGCGGAACAACTCGAGAAGCGCCATGGCATCCAGCCTGCGTATTGAAATTGCCGGGGAAACGGTCGAGCTGCATGGCGACCGCGCGCTGTACTGGCCGCGGATGCAACGCCTGCTGATCTCCGACCTGCATCTCGGCAAGGCCGACGTGTTCCGTCGTGCAGGAATCGGTCTACCTCGCGGCGGAACCACCCATGACCTGCAGCGCCTTTCGGCCCTGATCGAACGCACACGGTCGCGCGCGGTCTGGATCCTTGGCGACGTGTTGCATGGAGCGGCCCCCGACGCCGCATGGCGCGCGCCGTGGGAGTCGTGGCGCGATCGGCATCGCGATGTGCACGTCGCTGCGTTGAGCGGTAACCACGACCGTGCCCTGGGGACGGCCGGGCTGGATGTTGAACTGTTGGGTTCGGGCGTCGACGAAGGCGCATTCGCGCTGCGCCACGAGCCGCAGGCGCATCCCGCCT
>JBDSEX010000042.1:0-3615 GCA_039919835.1 Luteimonas sp. | reverse complement strand
CAAACCGAAGCCGCCGGCGTAAGCCGGCGGTTTTTTTCGGACGGATGCACCGGGATTCCGAGAGACCTATGAGCGGCTCCGCACGAGCGTGGGGCGATTTACACACTCCGCCTTGCAATCGAACCGCCGGATCACCATAATTGCGAGTCTGCTGCGGGGTGGAGCAGTCTGGCAGCTCGTCGGGCTCATAACCCGAAGGTCGCAGGTTCAAATCCTGCCCCCGCTACCATGTTGATGCGCGACATGAAAGCCTCCCTGCGAGGCTTTTAATTCGCCGGAGACAAGGGCTCGTCGATGTGCGCCAGCGCATCGGCACCGGGAAACATAGCAACACCGGAAGGGGCCCAATGGGCCCCTTGTTGTTTCTGGAATCCAGCTTGCTTCTGGATCCAACCTGTTTCTGAAATGGTGATTTACCGCTCTCAAAGGATCAATGGACAAAGCGCAACACATCGCCGAGCTACTGACTCCGACCATCGCGACGATGGGCCTGGAGCTGCTGGGTATTGATTACCTGTCGAATCCGGGCAGCTCGGTGCTGTGCTTGTACATCGATGTGCCCGCGGATGCGGAAGAAGGCCGTCATGTCGGTATCGAGGATTGCGAAGCGGTCAGCCGCGAGGTGTCGGCGCAACTCGACGTTGAAGACCCGATCAGCAGCAACTACACCCTGGAGGTGTCGTCGCCAGGCCTCGATCGCCCGCTGTTCACGCTGCCGCAGTTCGCACGCTTCATCGGCGAGACCGCCAAGGTCACGATGAAGCTGCCGCAGGACGGCCGACGCCGCCTGCAAGGTGCGATCGCGCGCGTCGGGCACAGCTCGGTTGCGTTCAGCGTCGATGGCAATGACATCGACGTCAATTTCGACAACATCGAGAAAGCGAAGCTCGTACCCGATTGGGCCGCTCTCGGTTTCGCCGCCACCAAGCCAAAACCCGGACATGCGCCTCGCAAGCCGGGCCAGACTCACACCAATAAGAAGCCTCACATCAACAAGCCGACGGCGCGCAAGCCGTCCAGTGCGGAGTAAATAACGAGATGAGCAAGGAACTGTTGCTGGTGGTCGATGCGGTCGCCAATGAAAAAGGCGTGCCGACCGACGTGATCTTCGAGGCTATCGAAGCCGCGCTGGCGTCGGCTGCCAAGAAGCGTTATCCGGAGCAGGACGTCAACGTCCGGGTCGCTATCGATCCCGAAGACGGCAACTACGAAACCTTCCGCCGTTGGGAAGTGGTCGCCGACGACGTGGTCATGGAGTCCCCTGATCGCCAGGTCCGCCTGATGGACGCCGTCGATGAGAGCGAAGGCGCGGAAGTCGGCGACTACATCGAAGAGCAGATCGACAACGTCGATTTTGGACGCATCGCCGCGCAGGCTGCCAAGCAGGTCATCGTGCAGCGCGTGCGCGAGGCCGAGCGTGCGCAGGTGGTCGATGCGTGGAAGGATCGCGTCGGCGAACTGGTCACCGGCACCGTCAAACGCGCCGAGCGGGGCAACATCTTCGTCGACCTGGGCGGCAACGCCGAGGCGTTCATCCCCAAGGACAAGGGCATCCCGCGCGATACGCTGCGCGCAGGCGACCGCGTCCGCGGATATCTCTACGACGTGCGCACCGAGCCGCGCGGCCCGCAGCTGTTCATCAGCCGCGCCGCGCCCGAATTCATGATGGAGCTGTTCAAGCTGGAAGTGCCTGAAGTCGGCCAGGACCTTGTCGAGATCAAGGCCTGCGCACGCGACCCCGGCGACCGCGCCAAGATCGCCGTGCTCGCGCACGACACCCGCACCGATCCGATCGGCGCCTGCATCGGCATGCGTGGTTCGCGCGTGCAGGCGGTGTCCAACGAATTGAACGGCGAGCGCGTCGACATCATCCTGTGGAGCGATAACGCCGCGCAGTTCGTCATCAATGCGATGGCGCCTGCGGAAGTGCAGTCGATCATCGTCGACGAGGAAAACCATTCAATGGATCTGGCCGTCGCCGAAGAGCGGTTGGCGCAGGCCATCGGCAAGGGCGGCCAGAACGTACGTCTGGCCAGTCGCCTGACCGGGTGGCAGCTCAACGTGATGACCCAGGACCAGGTCTCCGCCAAATCAGAATCGGAGCAGGCTACCGCACGGCAGTTGTTCGTCGACAAGCTCGAGGTCGACGAGGAAATCGCCGGCATCCTGGTGGCGGAAGGATTCAGCACGGTCGAGGAAATCGCTTACGTGCCCGTCGGCGAGCTGTTGGCGGTCGAAGGCTTTGATGAGGACATCGTCGAGGAACTGCGTTCGCGCGCACGCGATGCGTTGCTCAACGATGCCTTGGCAGTGGAGGAAGGCCTCGATGAACACCAGCCGGCCGAAGACCTGCTCACGCTCGAAGGCATGGATGAAGCCACGGCCTACATCCTCGCCTCGCGCGGCGTGCGTACGCGCGACGACCTCGCCGACTTGGCCGTCGATGAGATCACC
This sequence comes from Luteimonas sp., assembly GCA_039919835.1. Lineage (GTDB taxonomy): Bacteria > Pseudomonadota > Gammaproteobacteria > Xanthomonadales > Xanthomonadaceae > JALYOU01. The sequence goes on along the minus strand of JBDSEX010000042.1, from coordinate 1,161 downwards.
GACATCGAGGACATGGACGCCGAACGTGCAGCTGCGCTGATCATGGAGGCGCGCAAGCACTGGTTTGAATAAGAAGACACCGGCGCGCGGGGGCTCCCCACGCATCCGGTTGGTGAAAAGCGGCGGGCTTGAGCCCGCCCTACAATTGCAATCCTAGGTGCCGAGGGCTGCAAGCCCCGCAACGAAACGGAATCCGAATGTCGCAGCAAACCACAATCCGCAAGCTCGCCGAACTGGTCGATCGACCGGTCGAGAAACTGTTGGAGCAGCTGGCCGAGGCCGGCATGGCGTTCGACGGTCCCGACCAGGTCGTGACCAGCATCGAGAAGATGAAACTGCTCGGCTTCCTCAAGCGCGCGCACGGCAAAGACGACAAGGCTGCGGAAGACATCGCAGCGCCCAAGAAGATCACGCTCAATCGCCGCAAGGTGCAGGAACTGACTGTCGGTGGCGGCAAGACGAAGAGCACCGTTGCCGTGGAAGTGCGCCAGAAGCGCACCTATTTCAAGACAGGCGAGATGGAAGCGCCGCCTGTGACGGACGAGCGCGCTGATGCATTGCGCAAGCTCGAGGAGTCGCGCCAGCGCAACCTGACCGAGCAGCAGAAACTTGCCGAAGACGACAAGCGCCGCGCCGACGAGATCGCCGACCGCAAGCGGATGGAAGAAGAGGCCGCGGCGGCGAAGGTCGCCGCGGTGGCGGTCGCCGAAGTCGAAGCGCTGGAAGAAACTCCCAAGCCCAAGCCCGGCCATCACGGCGCGCCCAAGCCCGCGCCACGCACCGAAGCACCGCGCGGCGAAGACCGCGGCCAGCCCAAGCACAAGACGCGCGGTTCGCACGCCATGGTCGCGGGCGTCGAGGACGACGACAGCGCCAGCCGCTTCGCCGGCCAGTTGCACCTCAGCGCCAGCGACCGCGCGCGCCGTTCCACTGCCCGCGTCAAGCCCAAGCCCAAGCGCCAGGCCGAACAGGCCCGCAGCGGCAGCGGTGGACCGCATGGTTTCTCCAAGCCCACCGCGCCGATCGTGCGCGAAGTCGCCATCGGCGACGCGATCACAGTGGCCGACCTGGCGCAGAAGCTTGCGCTCAAGGGCGGCGACGTGGTCAAGACGCTGTTCAAGATGGGCGTCATGGCAACGATTACGCAGACGATCGACCACG
>JBDSEX010000122.1:0-3667 GCA_039919835.1 Luteimonas sp. | reverse complement strand
TGAACTTCATCCGACCCACGTTCGACAGGTCGTAGCGCTCGAAGGTGAAGAACAGGTTGTGGAACAGGTTCTGCGCGGCGTCCTTGGTCGGCGGCTCGCCGGGTCGCATCATGCGATAGATCTCGACCAGCGCTTCAAGCTGGGTCTTGGTGCCGTCAATGCGCAGCGTATTGGAAAGATACGCGCCGCGATCAAGGTCGTTGACCCAGATCGTACCGACCGCATCGATGCCGGCCTGGCGGAACTTGGCCAGATGTTCCTCGGTGAGTTCATCGTTGGCGCTGGCGATCAATTCCCCGGTTTCGGTATCCACCACGTCGTGCGACAGGATGCGGGTGACCAAGTACGTGTCGGGCACGGCCAGCGCGGCGATGCCGGATTGCTCCAGCTGCTTCACGTGGCGCGCGGTGATGCGCTTGCCGGCCTCGACGATGACCTTGTCGCCATCGGCCAGGTCGAATTCCAGCGTCTCGCCGCGCAGGCGCTCGGCCACCAGTTCCAGTTCCACACCTTCCGGCAGGATGTGGAAGGTGTTGATCTCGAAGAACTCATTCAACATTTCTTCGTTGTTGTAGCCGAGGCCGCGCAGCAGCACCGACACCGGCAGCTTGCGGCGGCGATCGATACGCGTGAACAGGGCATCCTTCGGGTCGAACTCGAAGTCCAGCCAGGAGCCGCGATACGGAATGATGCGGGCGCTGTACAGCAGCTTGCCGGAGCTGTGGGTCTTGCCTCGGTCGTGGTCGAAGAACACGCCCGGCGAACGGTGCAGCTGCGAGACGATCACGCGCTCGGTACCGTTGACGATGAAAGTGCCGTTGCCGGTCATGAGCGGAATCTCGCCCATGTACACCTCTTGTTCCTTGACGTACTTGATGGCCTTGGCCGACGACTCGCGGTCGTAGATCACCAGGCGCACGGTCACGCGCAGCGGGGCGCCGTAGCTCATGCCGCGCTGGCGGCACTCGCGCTCGTCGAACGCCGGCTCGCCAAGCTTGTAGCCCACGTACTCAAGCGATGCGTAACCGTTGTAGCTGGTGATCGGGAACACAGACTTCAGCGCGGCATGCAGGCCGCGATCCTCGCGCTTGGCGGGATCGGTGTTTTCCTGCAGGAATTCGCGGTAGGAATCCACCTGGATGGCGAGCAGGAACGGGACTTCGAGGATCGAGCCGCGCTTGCCGAAATCCTTACGGATGCGCTTCTTCTCGGTGAAGGAATACATGGTGCTGGAGGCAGCGGTGCTGGAGGCCTTGCTGCGGGGAGTCGTCGTGGTGGGGGTCGTCATGGGGAGCTACCGCCTTCATCTGTGAACCGCGCGCCCGCGGCTCGTGAACAACGTAATGAATAAAATCCGCCGATTAAAATCGGTCGAAAAATTGCCAGTTGGAAGTCGCTGGTATTGCCGGCACCAGCACGCCCTACCCCGCTACTACCAACTGCCAACTCGGGTGACACACTTCGGATGCATCTGGAACGGCCAAAGGCCGGGAGCTTTCGCCCCCAGCCTTCAGGTGGTCGCCACGTACCGCTGGCGACGCAAGAACCGCTTACTTCACTTCGACCGCAGCGCCAGCAGCTTCAAGGTCTTTCTTGAACTTGTCGGCGTCGGCCTTGTTGACCGATTCCTTGACGTTCTGCGGTGCGCCTTCGACCAGGTCCTTGGCTTCTTTCAAGCCCAGGCCGGTGATCGCGCGGACGACCTTGATGACTTCGACCTTCTTCTCGCCGGCGGCCTTCAGGACGACAGTGAATTCGGTCTGCTCTTCGGCAGGCGCGGCAGCAGCAGCGGCCGGACCGGCAGCAGCTGCGACCGGGGCGGCGGCGGAAACGCCGAACTTCTCTTCCATCGCCTTGACCAGCTCCATCACCTCGATGAGGGTTTTGCCGCTGATCGCTTCGATGATCTGCTCGTTGGAAAGTGACATTGTGTTTACCTCTTAACTGGATTGGATGTTGTTTGGGAAACGGCCGGTGGACCGGCCTGTGTCATGAATCGAATGTCTGTGGCGAACGATCTGGTTATGCCGCCTCTTTCGCCTGGCCGACCGCGTTGGTGACGCGGGCGATCTGCGAAGCAGGCTCGGACAGCAGGCGCACCAACATGGTGGCCGGCTGAACCATGACGCTGAGCAGCATTGACAACGCCTGATCGCGGGTGGGCAGCGACGCCAGGACATCCACATGGGAGCCCGGGTACATCTGTCCGCCCATCGACACCAGGCGCGGTTTCAGCTTGTCATTCGCTTTCGCGAAATCCTTGATCAGGCGTCCGGCAGCACCGGGGTCTTCCTTCGAAAAGGCATACAGCAAAGGTCCGGTCAACGCATCCTTGATGACGTCGTAACTGGTGCCTTCCACTGCGCGCGAGACCAACGTGTTCTTGGCAACTTTCAAGAACACGCCGTCATTGCGAGCCTTTTGCCGCAGCTGCGTGAGCTGCGCGACGGTGAGACCCGCGTACTCCGCGGCAACCAGCGAGTGCGCGGAACCCGCGACCTCGGCCAGTTCGGCAACGACATTCTTCTTCTGTGTCAGATTTAGAGCCATTGCACTCCTCCGTATTGCGATTTCCGTCCTTCCGAATCCTCATCGGGACGGTACATGAGCCGCACCCGCCGCTCCGCTCGTCCTGAGCTTGGCGATGGACACAGGGAATGCCTTGCGACATTCCGGGTGGTGGCCGTATCCAGCAGATCCAAAACAAGATCCTTGGAGGGTCGGCAACCATCTACGCAGGCCTTGGGTCCGCTTGCACGGACTTGAGGATTAAGCGACCCCGCTCGCAACGACGGCGAATCCCTGCCGTGTGAGCATCCATGCCCGTCGTCGTTGCCGCGCTGACCGCGCCTGCGGTCTTTGACGGCGTTCGCTTTGGTCGAAACCTTGGCGATGCCCTCAAATCCCACTAGGTGTCGATCGTTAGATCGACTCCCTTGAACGTCATCCCCGCGAAGGCGGGAATCCAGTGACCTTGGCTTTTGGAAGCTAGGCCAGCGGTAAAACCAAACATTTCTTGCTTAAGTCAAAACCTGGATCCCCGCCTTCGCGGGGATGACGGATTGGCAAGGCCGCGCTGCGCGCGGGCCAATCCGTCACTTCAATGCCAGCGAAGCCTGGTCCACGATCACGCCCGGACCCATCGTCGAACTCAGCGAGATCTTCTGCAGGTATTGGCCCTTGGCACTGGACGGCTTGGCCTTGATCAGGTCCAGCAGCAGCGCCTGCAAATTCAGCTTCAGGGCATCCACTTCGAAGTCGGCCTTGCCGATCGTGCAATGGATGATGCCGGCCTTGTCGGTGCGATACCGCACTTGGCCGCCCTTTGCGTTCTTGACCGCTTCCGCCGGGTTCGGCGAGACGGTGCCAACTTTCGGGTTGGGCATCAGGCCACGCGGGCCGAGCACCTGGCCGAGCTTGCCGACCACGCGCATCGCATCGGGAGTCGCGATGACCACGTCGTAATTCAAGTCGCCGGCCTGCATTTTCTCGGCCAGGTCGTCCATGCCGACCGCTTCGGCACCTGCGGCGAGGGCCTCGTCGGCTTTCGCGCCCGGCGGGCAGAACACGGCGACGCGCACCGACTTGCCGGTGCCCGAGGGCAGCACGGTCGAGCCACGTACCTGCTGGTCGGACTTCTTGGCATCGACGCCAAGCCGCACGGCGA
>JBDSEX010000338.1:0-4082 GCA_039919835.1 Luteimonas sp. | reverse complement strand
TTCGACGCGTTGCGCGGCGATGCGCTCGGCGTCCAGACGCTCCACCTCGATGCGCTCGGCTTCGATGCGCTCGGCTTCGAGACGTTCGCCGTCGATGCGCTCGGCTTCGAGACGTTCGCCGTCGATGCGATCGGCTTCGAGACGTTCTGCCTCGATCGCCGCGGCAAGCACTTCGTCCGCAGCGGTTTCCTCGTCGGCAAGACCGGCACCGAAGATGGCAATGGTGGCTTCCGGCAGGCTGTCGCGAAGCGCGATCAGGCGGGCCGCCAGCACGGCTTGTTTCGGCACGGCCGAGACCGGCAGCAACAGTCCGGCGATCGTTGCGCGGATCTGGGTGGCCAGTTCGACCAGGGCGGCGATGCCTTCCTGCTCGGGCACGCGTTTGGCGCCCAGCAGCCGCTTGACGTAGGCCTCGGCAGGCGTGGTGGCGTCGGTGATGGCGGGCACCTCGCTCATCGCAAACGCGCCGTTCATGGTGTGGATCGCGCGCAGCATTGCGTCGTCCACCTGCACGGGGGCGACGCTGGCCCGGGCCAGCCAGTCATCGACGGTGGCGAGATGGCCATCGACTTCCGCGGTGAGGATTTCGAGCAGCACGCCATCGACCGACACGGCGACCGTGTCCGCCGGTAGGGCTGCAGCTTCCGGAAACGACGGGTGTGGCGCGGTTTCCAGGGATTGGGTTTCGGTCTCGACGGCTTCGAGCGACGCGGTGTCGACCACTGCTTCGAACGGTTCCGGTGCGCGCGGCTGGTAGTGCACGTCCTCCCCAGCGGCGACACGGTCGGCAATGGCTTCAAGGCCAGGCAGATCCACATCAAGGGATGCATCGCCGCGCAAGGCGGCGTGCAGCTGCGGCAGGGTTAGGAACGCCTGATCGACCAGGTCGAAGACCGCGGGAGACGGTGGACGCGAGCCGTCGAGCACGCGGTTGAGCATGCTCTCGACCTTCCAGCTGAACTCGCCGAGCGTCTTGGCCCCGACCAGCCGCCCACTGCCCTTCAGCGTATGGAACACGCGCCGGATCGGGCGCAGGCGTTCCATGTCCTCGGGTTGCTCGCGCCACTTGGGCAGCAGGCCGTCGAGGTTGGCGATCTCCTCTTCGAATTCCTCAAGGAAGACCTCGCGGATCTCGTCGTCGATCTCGTCGTTGCTGCGGTCGAAGCTGCCAGCGGTGCCGGCGGCGGACGCGGCCTGGTGAATCAACGTCTGCGCTGTTTCTGGCGCGGGTGCGGGCGCGGGTGCCGGGACCTGTGGCGCGGCCGCAGCCGGAACCGGTTGCAGATCGCGGTCTTCGGCGTCGGCGCTCGGGGCTGGCGTGGCAGCGTCGGGCGCGGGCATCGCCACGGTTTCAGCCGGCAGCGGCCAGTAGCGCAACGACTCCAGGCTCTGCCGGGTGATGGCGAGGATTTCCTCGCTGTTGGGGCGCTGGTCGCGCAGCGCTTCCAGGTAGTACTCCAGGCTGGCCAGGGAATCTGCCAGCGTGTCGAGCTGCTGGCCGTTGGGCACGCGTTTGCGGCCGATCAGCTCGGATTCGGTATAGCGGCGCACGCCGGTCAGGTATTGCGCGGGCAGCGGCAGATCCAGCATGCGCAACGCGCCGCCGACTTCATTCAACAGGCGTGGCACTTCAGTGAGTTGCGCGTGATCCCAATTGGTCTCGACGAAGGCGACGAAACCCTGCCGCGCATCGGCGAAATTGGCGATCGCTTCGCGCACCAGGACTTCGAGGATCTTGCGCGATTCGCTGGCGACCATGTCGTCGTCGGCATTGGCGTTCGGCTGTCCCAGGCGCGCGACCTGGTCATCCAGCGATGCGTCCACGTACAGCAGCGCACCGGCGACATCCAGCAGCGACTCCTCATCCGGCGAACGTCCGCCAAACACGATCTCGCGCAAGGCGTCGCGCTGCTGCAGCACCACGTTGCGCGCGACGCCCAGGCCGAGCATCCCGAGCGTGTCGGCGACGCGATCCAGCGCATCGACCTGCGGCTGCAACTCGTTGGCGTCGCTGCGGTTCGTGCGCAGATACAGGTCCAGCGCATCCTTGATGCGCAGAAGGTCTTCCTTGATCGCAGCCGACACGGTGTCGAGCAGCGCACGATTGCGGCCGCTGACGCTTCCCCGCGCGTGCTCGAGTTCGGATTCGGTCGGGCTGCTTGCTGACAGATCGAACGTGACCCGCAGTTTTTCAAGCGAAGGATGGGTCTGGTCACCGCCGCTGACATGGAACAGCAGCTGCCGGGTCGGCTCGAGTTGGGAGGGCGACATGGCCACGGCCACCGCGCCGTTCTCGAACAACCGCCGTGCTTCGCGTTCGACGCTGCCGAAGGCATCGCGCAACGACGCGGAGTTTGCCAGCGCCCCATCGCGGAGGGCGGAGGCGGTTTCCGCCGCGACCCAGAGCATGCGCCGCGCTTCGGCATCCTGTGTCTGGCCGAGCAGCCCCTCGAGCGCCTGCATCAGCTGTGCGTAATCGGCGGGCTGCGCGTCGCTCCAGGTCGACAGCGTGTTGCGCAGCGATGCCAGCATCGGCGCGATGGTGTTGTCGTCGCGGCCCGATCCAGCCGTCGCCTCAGGCACCGACGCCGGCAAGGGGCGATCCAGGTCGGGTGCGAACAGGACGCTTTCGTTGAGGCCTTTCTCGCCGCGCACGCCGCGCAGTTCATTGAGCAGCGGCAGCAGGACGATCGGGATGTCCTTGTGCCCGCCCTGCAAGCGTTCCAGATAGTCGGGTAGCAGCACGACGCCGCGCATCAGCGTGGCGCAGGCTTCGTCACGGTCTGACACATCACCGGTGGCGATCGCCTTGGCCAGCGCTTCCATTTCTTCGGCCACCATCGCAGGCGCATACAGCTCCACCATCCGCAACGTGCCCTGCACCTGGTGCAGCAGGCCCGCGGCGAAGCGCATGCGGCTGGGTTCGCTCGGGTCCTCGGCGAAGCCCTCGATTTCCATCTGCGTCTGGCGCAGCGTTTCGTCGAGCTCCGGCTTCACCCAGCCGAGCGTGGTGTAGTCGATCGCGTCGCGCAGCGCGGTCATTGCCTGCCCCCGACGGTGACAGGCAGGCGCGCGGCGCTGCGAATGGAAACGCTGTCCATCATCGCCTCGTCGGTCCTGTGCTTAAGCCGGCAGCTTGAGGTCGGCGACCGAACGGCGGAGGTCGGCGGCGAGTTGCGCAAGATTACCGATCGATTCGGCGGTCTGGCTGGCACCTTGCGACGTCTGCAAGGTGATCTGCTGGATGGTGTTCATGGTCTGGGTGATGTTGGAGGCGGCCGACGACTGCTGTTGCGACGCCGAAGAAATGCCCTGGATGAGGTTCGACAAGTCGGTCGACACCCGCTCGATCTCGCCCAGCGCGGTACCGGCGTCCTCGGCCAGTCGCGCGCCGCTGACCACCTCGGCGGTGGTCTGCTCCATCGAGCTCACCGCTTCGTTGGTATCGGACTGGATCGTGCCCACCAGCGTCTCGATGCGCTTGGTGGCGTTGGACGCGCGTTCGGCGAGGCGTTGCACTTCATCGGCCACGACCGCGAACCCGCGGCCCGCTTCACCGGCCGAGGCCGCCTGGATGGCGGCGTTCAGCGCCAGGATGTTGGTCTGCTCGGAGATGTCGTTGATCAGTTCGACGATCGAGCCGATCTCCTGTGAGCTTTCGCCCAGCCGCTTGATGCGCTTGGAGGTTTCCTGGATCTGGTCGCGGATCGAGTCCATGCCCTGGATCGTCTGCCGCACCACGCCGGCGCCATTGGTTGCGATCTGCACCGAGCGCTGCGCCACTTCGGCGGACTCCGCGGAGTTCTTCGACACCTGGTCGATGCTGGCCGCGATTTCACTGATGCGGTCGGAGGCGCTGCTGATTTCCTGGGCCTGGTGCTCGGCCGCCTCGGCAAGCTGCATCGCAGTCGCCTGCGTTTCCTGCGCGCTGGAGGCGACCTGCACCGAGGTGTCATTGATGGTGGTCACCAGAGTGCGCAGCTGGTCCACGGCGAAGTTGATCGAGTCCGCGATCGCGCCGGTCATGTCTTCGGTGACGGTGGCCTTGACGGTTAGGTCGCCTTCCGCGAGCGAGCCCATTT
>JBDSEX010000251.1:0-3628 GCA_039919835.1 Luteimonas sp. | reverse complement strand
TCAAGGCGCAACGCGGCAAGCGGTCCTGGGGCGCGGCGTTCGCGCTGGGATCGCTGCTGGCTGCATTTGCTCAGGGAGTGATCCTGGGTGCACTTGTCGAAGGCATGCCGCTGAAGGAAGACAAATACATCGGCGGTGCGTTTGGCTGGTTCAGCCCGTTTTCGATGCTGACCGGCGCGGCCGTGATCTTCGGTTATGCGTTGCTGGGTTCAACCTGGCTGATCCTGAAAACCGAAGGCCGCATGCAGTTGATCGCGCGTACGCTGACGCGGCCCTTGGTGCTGGTCGTCGTGGTGTTCATGGGACTGGTGAGCGCGTGGCTGCCGTTCCTGGATTCCAGGATCATGGCGCGGTGGTTCGAAGGCATGAATTTCCTGTGGCTTTCGCCGATTCCGCTGCTGGCGCTGGTCAACGCGTTTGCGTTGTGGCGCGCGGCAATGCGCGAACACCGGGACATGGCCCCGTTCCTCCTGGCACTGAGCTTCTTCGTGCTCGGATTCGCCGGCTTGGTGCTCGGCATGTGGCCCAACATCGTGCCACCTGCGTTGAGCATCTGGGAAGCGGCGTCGCCACCGTCGTCGCAGGGTTTCGTGCTCGTCGGGTTGGTCGTGCTGCTGCCGGCGGTGCTGGGCTACACGGGGTGGTCGTATCGGGTGTTCGGCGGAAAGGTGACGGCGGAAACGGGGTATCACTGAGCCCGGAATCGCGGCTGCTCGCCGCCCGGCGCATGAGGACGCCCACTCGTTCCGGTGACGTGGCCGGGATGCGCAAGGAAAGTCGCAACAGGACCGCTGCACGCCGTAAGGTCCTTTTGCTGACGCGAATTTCGCCTGGGCGTTCGCTCTACTCACTTCAGCCAGCACGGCAACCACGAACCGTGCGTGCCGGCAGGCTCCGTTGTCCGGCACTACATTCCCCATCCACGGACTTTTCCGACACAATCGACGTTGTTTTCGATCGTGGCCGCGATGCAAGCCTACGTTTACAAAAGCGAGCGCAAGCCCGACACCTATCTTTATCTCGCCGCGCGCGACGACTTCGCGCGCGTGCCCGGCGCGTTGCGGGCGCAGCTCGGCGGGCTGCAGTTCGTGCTGGAAGTCGCACTGACGCCGGAACGCAAGCTCGCGGCCGAGGATGCCGCGGTGGTGCGCGAGAATCTCGTGGTGCGCGGCTTCCACCTGCAATTTCCGCCCGCCAACGATCGTGACCCGATGGCGGACGACTGGGGTACCGATGCCTGAGCTGCGCCGTCCCGATCGCTACATCGTCGCGGCGGTACTGGCCGGCCTGCTGCTCGCGGCACTGACGGGACTTGGTGGCGTGCCTGCCGCGCTGGCTGGATGGCTGGCGCAGCCGGCGTTCGCGCTCGCTGTGTCAGGGTGGCGCGGCAGTCGAGCGGTGGGCGATCGTCCACGCGCCGCGCATGATGCGCTCACGCTCACGGTGCTGTGGGGTGCAGGCCTCGCGCTGATGGCGTTGCTGATCGCGTGGCCGCTGCTGGCACTGCAGCAGAGCGGCAGCCTGGGCGCGACGATCGGGTTGAGCCTCGCCGCGGGCATCGGGGTGCTCGGCCTGTGGCGGATCTGGCCGCTGTGGCATGCCATCGAGCGCGAAGGCGGCGCGTTGCAGGCGCGGTGGCGCGAGCTTGACCACGTTGACATCGGCGCCTGGCGCGGGCTGATGGTGGCGCTGTGGATCGCGATGATCGGCGCGGCTGTCACGCTGCTGGCATGGCCCGCACTGCTGGAGCCGTCCGCGCGATGGATCACCGCCAGCGTGTTCGCCCTCGCATCGCCGCTGTTGCACTGGGCGCTGCAACGCACGCCCGCGCCACGCGCGCTCAATTTGTGGGACACGCTGGAAGATCATGGCGACGACATCGCCGCCGACGTCAGGGCCGCCGAGGCCGGCGATCAGTCCAGAATTGCCGCCGACGAGAACCTCGAACACGCGCTGTACGCCGCCGCGCGCAGGGGCCGCGTGGATCGCGCGCTGGCCCTGCTCGCGGCCGGCGCCGATCCGCACGCGCAGCCGCCTGCCGACGATCGCGACCAGCGCAGCGTGCCGCTGCTGGCCGCGGTGCTTCCCGACCTGCGCCTGTTGCGTGCGCTGATTGGCCAAGGCGCGCAGGTCAACGAAGCGCACGCGGGCATGACCCCGTTGCTCGCCGCCACGCGCGACAGCTGGCATGGCCGGCCCGAGGCGGTCATGACCCTGCTGGCCAACGGCGCCGATCCGCGCGCCGTCGACGCCGCGGGCAACACGCCACTGCACCACGCCGCCCGCAGTACCGATCCGGGCGTCGCCGCGCTGCTGCGCGACGCGGCCGCGGAGATCGACGCCCTCAACCACGAAGGCCAGACGCCGCTCGCGATCGCCTGCACCGCGGGCAACTGGCGGCTTGCGCGCTTCCTGCTGGAGCGCGGCGCCCAGCCCGAACCCGCAGGCGGACAGCCGACCCTGCTTGCGGCCGCCGCCGGGGACGAGGACGATCCTGCTGGGGTGCAGCTCCTGCTCAAGCACAAGGCGCGCATCGATGCACGCGATGCACGCGGCCGCAGCGCCCTGCACGAAGCTGCGCTGGCCGGCCATGTCGATATCGCCGACGCCCTGCTCGCGGCAGGCGCGGATCTGCATGCGCGCGACGCGAACCAGCGCACCCCCTTCCTGGAAGCCGCGCAAAGCGGTTCGCTGCCACTGCTCGAACGCTTCGCCGAAGCGCGTCCGGATTTCGCCGCGGCCGATGCCGATGGCGGCAATGCCCTGCTGCTGGCGATCGCATCTGGGCGGGCGACGCCGGCCGTGATGCGCCGCCTGCTGGAGCTCGGCGCGGATCCCGACCACGTCGATCGCGATGGCAGGCGCGCCATCGATCGCGCCGCGGAAAGCGGCCGATGGGCCATCGTCGGCGCCCTGGATCCTTCCTACCCCCTGCCGGCCAGCGTGCGCGCCGACAACGACCAGGTTGAGGGCGACCGCGATGCGCCGGCGGATCGCAGCCCGTTGACCCTGCTCGCCGAGGCCTTGCAGGATGGTCGCAGCGAAGGTCGCGATGCACTGGCGAAACTGCTCACCGCACAGGAACTGGGCGGCTTGCTGTTCGACGCCACCGCTGCGGAACACGTCACCTGGCTGCTCGCGGCCGGCGCCGATGCGGACGTGCGCGACAGCGGAGGCCGAACACCCATGGTCGCCGCGTTGGCGCGCGGCCCCGCTGCGCTGCCGGCACTGCATGCCTTGCTGCAACGCGCAGTGTCGCCGGCCGGCGGGGGCGGGATGTCGCGCTTCCTCGCCGCCTGCGTGCAGGCCGAAAGTGGCGCGCCGGTGCTGGAACGCACCGCGCTGGACCTGCTTGACCGCGGCGCCGACCCCTTCGTTACCTCGCCGTCGGGCGAACCTGCCTTGATGCTGGCCGTGCGGCTTGACTGGACCGAACTGACCGGGCGGCTGATCGCCTGCGGCGTCGATGCCGACGCGCGCGACAGCCATGGCATGACTGCGTTGCATCTCGCCGCCGCGCTCGGGCGCGAAGACACCCTGAAGCAGCTGGTCGTGCGTGGCGCCTCTCCCGAAGTCCGCGCGGCCGATGGGCAGACCCCACTGGGCGTTGCGTTGTCTTCGGGCCGAC
>JBDSEX010000248.1:0-4737 GCA_039919835.1 Luteimonas sp. | reverse complement strand
GAGCGGATGGGTTTGGTTGGCGACCCGTTCAGCGTCCGTCGGCGGCACGCCGCGACCTACGTGCGCGGCTTGGCGCGATGTGTCGCGGTGGCATTCCACGGATCGTCGGGCCATGGATGTTTGGGATAGCGCCCCTTCATTTCCTTGCGCACCTCGGGATACGTGCGATCCCAGAACCCGCGCAGGTCCTGCGTGACCTGCAACGGCCGGCCGGCCGGCGACAGCAGGTGCAGCGTCAGCGCAATGCGTCCGTCGGCGATGTGCGGCGTATCGCCCAGCCCGAACAGTTCCTGCAGTTTCACTGCCAGCACCGGTACGTCGCCATCTCGATACGCGATCTCACGCTCGACGCCGGACGGTACCCGCAGGCGTTGCGGCGCGAGTGCGTCGATGCGCTGCCGCAGCGGCCAGTCGATGCCGGATCTGAGCGCCTCGGCCAAGTCGTGTTCGCTCAGCGCGTCGAGTCGCGTCTTGCCGGCGAGCGCGGGTTTGAGCCAGTCGTCGAGCGTCGCCAGCAACACCGCGTCCGACATCTCCGGGAGGCCCAGTTCCGGCATCCACCCGCGCAGGCACTGCGCACGTGCGCGCCACTGCGACAGCGCATGCGTCCACGGCAACGCATCGAGGCCGAGTTGGCGTACCGCATCGACCAGCGCGTCGGCGTGCCGCGCAGGATCGGCGTGCGCCAGCGGCTTGATCTCCAGCACGATGTTGTCGAAGCGCGATTCGCGCTGCGCCACGATCGCGCGCCTGTCGTTGTCCCAACGCACGCGGTCGTGCGTCGCGAAGCGCTGCGGGAACTCCCGGTGCAGGCGCGCCTCATCGACGGGTGTCGCGCGCAGGATCAGCGAGTCGCGTTCCTCGAATTTCACCTCACTGACCACCAGCCAGCGCTCGCCGTACAAGGCCGACTCGTCGAGCAAACGCGCCATGCGGCCGTTGGCTAACTGGTAGCGGCGCGGGTCGGTGTGGTGCTGGCGCGCGATGCGGTCGGGAAACGCATGCGCCAGCACATCACCAAGCAGATGTGCAGCGAGCTCGCGGGGCGGTGCGGCGTCGATGCGAAGCCGGCGTCGCCACTGCCTGCTGGCCTGGTCGATGGCCGACAAGGCATTGCGGTTTGCATCGTGCGGGGCGCGGCCGCCGCGCAGCGCGGAGAGCGCCTGCCAACGATGGATCAACGCATCCGTGCGCTGCATGCCCTGCATGGGATCGCGGGCTTCAACCAGCGCGGCAAGGTCACAGGCGACCGCGCGTTCACCGGCGTCCGTTGGCGACAGCAGCATCGCGGCCAGTCGCGGATGCGTGCCGAGCGAGAGCATGCGGCGGCCGAGCGATGTGAGTGCATGCGTCGAATCCAGCGCACCGAGTCGCACCAGGAGATCGCGTGCCGCGGCCAGCGCCCCGGCCGGAGGTGCATCAACGAAGCGCAGATCGTCGCTGCCCCACGCCGCCAGTTCCAGCGCAAGCGACGCCAGTTCGACCTGCGCGATTTCCGCGCGCCGCTGTGGTTCCAGCCGCAGCGCCTGCGGCCACAACCGGTATGCCCATCCTTCGGCGACGCGTCCTGCGCGGCCGGCGCGCTGGTCTGCGGAGGCCTGCGAAATGGTCACGCTGTCGAGGCGGGAAAAACCGGAGTTCGGGTCGTAACGGGGCTCGCGCGCGAGCCCGCCGTCGATCACCACGCGCACGCCGGGCAGCGTCACGCTCGACTCGGCGACGTTGGTGGCGAGGATGACGCGGCGATGGCCGTGTGGATCGGGTTGCAGGACCTGGGCCTGGCGTTCGATGGGCAATTCGCCGTGCAGCGGCAGCACGACGACTTCGTCATTCCCCCGAAGGCCGGAGTGGTCCTCGACAGCCGGAGGCTGGTCATCCAGTGACCTTGCTTCGGGAGTCGATGCGCTGGAAAACAACAAGGCGGCTGGATCCCCGCCTTCGCGGAGATGACGGCTGAGTGCTCGCTCGACCCTGGAGATCTCGCGCTGGCCCGGCAGGAACACGAGCACGTCGCCAGGATGTTCCGCGAGCGCATGCGCCACCGCGCGTTTCACCTGCAACTCCAATGACTCATCCCGCCGCGCCGCGAAATGGGCAAGCGAAACCGGAAAACTCCGGCCCGCGCTCGACAATCGCGGCGCATCGAGAAACAGCGCCAGGCGTTCGCCATCCAGCGTCGCCGACATCAGCACGATGCGCAGGTCATCGCGCAGCTGCGACTGCACATCCAACGCGAGCGCCAGACCCAGGTCGCCGGCCAGATGTCGTTCGTGGAACTCGTCGAATATCACCGCACCAACGCCTTCAAGCGTGGGATCGTCCTGCAGCATCCGCGTCAGGATGCCCTCGGTGACGACTTCGACGCGCGTCCGCGCCGAGACCTTGTTCTCGAAACGGATGCGATAGCCGACGCTCTCACCGACGGCTTCGCCGAGCTGCTGGGCCATGAAGCCTGCGGCCGCGCGCGCCGCAACCCGCCGCGGTTCCAGCATCAGGATCTTGTTCGCGCCCAGCCAGTCCGCATCGAGCAACGCCAGCGGCACCTGCGTGGTCTTGCCGGCGCCTGGCGGCGCTTCGAGCACGAGTCGTGGATGCGCAGCGAGCGATTCCCGGATCCGCGGCAGCAGTGCATCGATGGGAAATGCGGGACGAGTCACCGTGAAAGCATACGGTGCATTTGCAGGCGCATTCCGTGGAAAATCGCGGTTGCTAGACTTTGCCGATGAACCTGATCGACATCGGCGCCAACCTCAGCCACGAAACCTTCGACCACGACCGCGACGACGTTCTGCAGCGCGCACGCGACGCCGGGGTCGCTCGGATCGTCGTGACCGGCGCCAGCCGCGAACATTCGCCAAAGGCGCTCGCGCTTGCCCGGGCGCATCCCGGTTTCCTGCATGCCACCGCGGGTGTGCATCCGCACCACGCGCTCGAATACACCGACGAATGCGACTCCGAAATGCGCGCTCTGCACGACCATCCAGAAGTCATCGCAGTCGGCGAATGCGGCCTGGATTATTTCCGCGACCTGGCGCCGCGTCCGTCGCAGCGCACGGCCTTCGAGCGGCAACTGCAGATCAGCGTCGACCTTGCCGTCGACGGCGTGGGCAAACCGCTGTTCCTGCACCAGCGCGACGCGCACGACGATTTCATCGCGATGATGCACAACTTCGACGGCAGGCTCGGCCCAGCCGTGGTGCACTGCTTCACCGGCACGCGCAAGGAGCTGTTCGACTACCTCGACCGCGACTGGCACATCGGCATCACCGGCTGGCTGTGCGACGAACGCCGCGGCCTGCACCTGCGCGAACTGGTGAAGCACATCCCCGCGCAGCGGCTCATGATCGAAACCGACGCGCCCTACCTGTTGCCGCGCACCGTCAAGCCGCAACCCTCGCACCGCCGCAACGAGCCAATGCACCTCGCCCACATCGTCCAGGAACTCGCGCGCGATCGTGGCGAATCGGTCGAGGCCACCGCGGCTGCCACCGCGGCGACGGCGCGCGCGTTTTTCGGGTTGGCATCGCCTTAACGCACTGCCTGCTGGGCCAGCCGTCCGCGTGCATCCCCTGCAGGGTCGACGACCAGCACCACATGGTCGGCGCCACGCTTGCAATCGCGCCGGGCCTCGCCCAGCAACCGGCTGCGCGACGCGTAGATCTGGCCGGCGTTGTGCTGGCCGAGGAGGTCGCCGACCTGGCGGAGCGTGGGCAGGCTGACGCTCGCGCAGTCGATGACGATGCTGTTGGGCTGGGGTGCTTCGGCCCGGGCCGCGGAGGAGCAGAGGGCCAGGGCGAGGGCGATGCTGGGAAGGGTTTTCATGGCGCGATTCCTGTTGGACAAGGCCGGTGGAGTCCGGTGTCCACAGCCTCCGCCTGCAGCGCTGTTGGAGCTTGAGGGCGGCGTTCGGCTGGCGCGGGGAAGACGTTAGGGGTGGATTGGTTGTATTAGGGAATGCTTAGGCCGCCGCGATTGCCGCGCTGCGTAAGCTTGAATGCGTCCTTTCGCTGACCGGAGCGCCATGTCCACACCGCACCCGACCCCGCTGGCGTTCGACGATGTCGTCATCGACTTCGTCGGCCGGCGCCTGCTGCGCGGCGGCGAGCCGCAGGCGCTGGAGCCCAAGGCGTTCAGCGTGCTGGCGCTGCTGGCTGGTGCGCCGGGCCAGGCCTTCGCCCGAGACGACATCCTCGATGCGGTCTGGGGCCACCGGCATGTCACCCCGGGGGTGTTGAACCGCGTGATGACGCTGCTGCGGCACGCGCTGGGCGAAGAGGCACACACGCCGCGGTATCTGCACACCCTGCATGGGATCGGGTATCGCTTCGACCTGCCGCCCGAAGCGGCGGACCTGGGCAAACCGGTTGCCGATGCCTCGGAGCCCGCGGCGACGGTTGCCACCGAAGCGACCGCGCCCGGATCGATACCGGTTGCACCGTCGCGGCGGCGCGCCAGTGACAGGTGGCCCGTGTTTTCGCGCAGCGTGCTGTGGTCGTTGCCGCTGTTGGCCGTCCTCGCCTTCGCGGGATGGAGGTGGTGGCCCCGCAACCCGGATGTCCCCATGACGGTCGTGCCCGCGGTCGAACGCAGCATTGCCGTGCTGCCGCTGGTCAATGCCAGCAACGACCCGGAGCAGCAATTCTTCTCCGATGGCCTGTCGGAAAACCTGATCGACACGCTGTCCCGGTTCGAAGGCATGAAGGTGATCGGTCGCACCTCGGCCTTCCGGTTCCGCGA
>JBDSEX010000205.1:0-8644 GCA_039919835.1 Luteimonas sp. | reverse complement strand
GCACGCCATACCCCTCTGCCTGCGTGCGGAGTTTTTCCAGCAGCTGCGTGCCGGCAACGCCAAAGGGAAAACCGGGACAGTTGTGGCTGCTGGGAATCCAGCGTGCGCGGCTCTTGCCAGCATCGATCACGGCGATGCGGCGGTGGAACCGCGCAAGGTAAGTGGCGGCCGTCAACCCGCCGGGCCCGGCGCCCACGATCACGACATCCAGGATGTCGTCGGCATGCATGGCGTCAGCGACCGTTGCCGACATCGATCAACCCCAGGAACTCCGCGCGGGTGCGCGCATCATCGCGGAAACCACCCAGCATCTTCGAGGTGATCATGCTGACGCCGCGCTTGTGGATGCCTCGCGTGGTCATGCACTCGTGCGAACCTTCGATCACTACGCCGACCCCACGCGGCTGCAGCGCGCGCTCGATGCAGTTCGCGATCTGCGCAGTCATTTTTTCCTGGACCTGGAAACGTCGCGCATACGCCTCGACGACGCGGGCGAGCTTGCTGATCCCGACCACCTTGCCGTCGGGCAGGTAACCGATGTGCGCCTTGCCGATGATCGGCGCCATGTGGTGTTCGCAATGGCTTTCGTATTCGATGTCGCGAAGCACGATCATCTCGTCGTAGCCGCAAACTTCCTTGAAGGTGCGTTGCAGGTATTCGTCCGGATCCAGCGCGTAGCCACTGAACCAGTCCTGGTAGGCCTTGGCGACACGCTTCGGCGTATCGAGCAGGCCTTCGCGTTGCGGATCGTCGCCCGACCAGCGCAGCAGCACGCGCACGGCTTCCTCGGCCTGTTCACGGGTCACGTCGTTGCGTATGTCGGTCATGCGTTGCCCGCTGTCTGGAGTACTGCCGGCATGTTAACCGAGCGGGGCCGATACGTTTCCCAAGCCGTTTTCAAGGCTTTTTTGCCGGCGCGTCAGCCTGCCGTGATTGCCATTCCACCGACGCTGGTCGAGGGCCTGCCTTCCAGGATCACCGCTCTTCGACGCGATGGTGCGGCGTGCCGGGCGTCAGGGTTTCATGCAGGGACTTCCAGGCGTGTTCGACCGCGGGGCGCGCTTCGAACCAGCCGAGGCGCGAGCCGAAGCGCGCGGCGGCTTCCCAACCGCCTTGCAACTGCGACTCGGCGGTGGTGAATGATTGGCCGCCATGGCGTTCGAACGTGTCGAGACCGTAGCGGTAGGCGGGCGCGTAGTCATGCCAGTCGCGGCCGGTGATGTAGTACGGCATGGTGCGGAAGATCTGTTCGAAGTGGCCGAGGTCATCGCGCGCATCGATCGACTCCGCCACGCGGTTGCCCGCGACCGCGCCGAGCGCGCCGCCGGCGACCGCGCCAATGGCCAGCCCCGGCGGTCCAGCGATAACCGCGCCGAGCGCACCGCCGGCAACGGCCCCGACCGCAGCACTGGCTCCTGCACCGACGATGTGGTCTTTCTTCAGCGTGCTCATGGCGTCCTGCGCGTTGGCGAGGACCACGCTAGACGGCCGGGCGTTCCGGGTCGGTGAAATGACGCGGCATTTGCCGGAGTGGACTCGACCGCAAGCTGTTTGTGCGGGGCGATCCGATGCGTTGCAGCAGCCGGAGCTTGGCAATCCTTTTGCAGGCACAAAAGCCGGACGAAAAAAACCGCGCCCGGAGGCGCGGTTGGGGATTACACGTTGTCGCTGACGTTACTGCGCGTCAGTCGGTGCAGTTGATGCTCAGCGGCCGTCACGATCCGCGTCACCGGGCATGGCGCGCTCGATGTGGTGCCAGCCATCGCGCACTGCGCCCTTGGCTTCCGACCACGCCAGGCGCGAATTTGCGCGCGTGGAGTCCCAGTTGCGCTCCAGGCTGTCTTCGACATCCTCAAAACGCTGGCCGCGATACTGGCCGTAGGTGTCGTAGCCATACTTGTACGCAGGCTCGTAGTCATTCCACTCACGTCCGGCGGAGTAGTACGGGGCCGACTGATAGGTGCTCTGGAAGTGGCTGTTGTATTCGGTCGGGTTGACCGCTTCGGCGATGGAGTCGCCTGCCTTGGAACCGACCACCGCGCCAATCACGCCGCCGATCACCGTTCCAACCGGGCCGCCAACTGCCGTACCCGCGATCGCGCCGGTGACCGCGCCTGCGGCCGCGCCGGTGCCTGCACCGATGCTGTGGTCTTTCTTGATATCGCTCATGTCATTACTCCGTTGAGGCCATGCGCAGTTGCGCTGGTGATGCCAAATTAGGCCCGCCCAGGTGCAGTGGCCGTGAAATGTTCGCGGCTGCCCGATGACAGCGCACGGCTGTGTTGCTCTGGCGCTCAGGCAGATGAAAGTTTCGTTGCGGAGCGCGGGGCGCGCCTGCAGCTTTCAGTCACGAAGCGCGCTCGAAGCCAGGCGTGCTCGCAAGCCCGACACGCGGGTGACATGGGATCTGACTGCGGCATGCAGGGATTCATCGCTGGCGCAGACGTGCAGGCCGCTCCGCGCGCGCGTGATCGCGGTGTAGAGCAGCTCGCGCGACAGCATCCGCAGGCTGGAGTCGTCGCCCGCGCGCACGCGCGGCAGCAGCAGCCAGACCTGGTCGAACTCCGAACCCTGCGACTTGTGCACGGTCATCGCAAAGGCGCTGTCGTGCGCGGGCAGTGCGGCCGGATGAAACCCGCGTACGTCACCGCCGCCGTCGGCGAACCACACGGCAACCGCGCCTTCGTCATCGCGCAGGCACACGCCGATATCGCCGTTGAACAGACCGTGTCGATAACTGTTCTCGGTGACCTGCAGCAGGCGTCCGTGGAAATACGGCGCGCGCTGCGCACCGCCCAGCGCCTCCTCGATGCGCGCGTTGAGCGCATGCGTGCCCTGCGGCCCGTCGCGCAACGGCGTCAGCAGGCGCTGGCGGTTCGCGAGCCCGAGCGCGCTGCGCGCATCCGTGGCGGCCGCGAGATCGCGCCACGGCGCGAGCAGCGCGTCGCGCGTACCGCCGCGCAAGGGATCTGCAAGATCGAGGTGATGCTGCACGCCAGATGCCGTGCCCGCATGCAACAAGGCAAGAACCGCGTTGGCATCACCTTCGCGAACCGCCTGAGCGAGCGGCGCGAGGTCGAAGCCGGGCACCTGGCGATGGCTGCGGCGGAGGTGCGCGCGAAGCCCTGCCAGCGGCGACGCGTCCGCATCGGCGGCCTGGTCCATTGCCGCGAGCACGTCGCCGGCCTCGACCGACGGCAACTGGTCGGGATCGCCGAGCAGCACCAGCCGCGCGCCCGCGGGCACCGCGTCCACCAGCTTGGCCATCAGCGGCAGGTCCACCATCGACGCTTCGTCGACGACCACCGCATCGAACGGCAGGGGATGGCCGGCATGGTGGCGAAACTGCGGCCGGTCCGGAATCGCGCCAAGCAGGCGATGCAGCGTACTGGCATCGCGCGGCAGCGCATCGAGCAGCGCGGCGTCGATGCCGGCGATGCCGCGCAACCCCTCGAGTGCGTGGCGCAGGCTCGCCGACATGCGTTCGGCGGCGCGGCCCGTGGGCGCGGCCAGCGCGATGCGCGGCGCGGCGCGGCCTTCACGTTGCGCATTGGCCAGCAGCAACAGCAGCAGGCGCGCGATGGTGGTGGTCTTGCCGGTGCCCGGGCCGCCGGTGATGAGCGCGAGCGGCTCCCGCAACGCCAGTTGCGCGGCGCGGGCCTGGTCGCCGTCGTGCGCCAGGGGGAACAACAGCTCGAACAACGGTTTCAATGCGTCGGAATCGTCATCGGTCGTACGCTGCGCGATGGCGCGCAGGTTCGCGGCCAGCGCTCGTTCGTACTCACGATAGCGCCGCAGGTACAGCAGGCCGTTTTCGAACACGAGGGGTCGCGCCGGATCGGCAATTTCATCCTGCCGTGGTTGCGACACCCACGGTGACTCCAGCAACGCTTCGCGCCAAACCTGCGCATCTGGCAGAGCGCCGATGTCACGCAGCAGCAGCTGCGGACGCGCGGGATCGAACGCGGCATGCCCCAGCCCGACCGCGAGCGAAGCCAACGCGGCACCAGCAAGGACGCGCTCGTCCGTCGCCGGGTCGAGGCGGTGCAATGTGTCGGCAAACGCGAGATCGAACGCGCGCAGCGTGTCTGTCCTGCGCAATTGCGCCAGCAGGCCCGAAGGCGGCGCGTGGATCGGGCTCGCCGTCATGCCGCGCTCCGTAGCGGGCTCGCCAGCAATGCGTCGGTGGCTTCTACCAGCGCGCGAGGCAGAACCGGCTGGAACACGCCGCGCGTCGGATCGCTCGCATCCAGGCCCCGGCAGAAGACATACCGCGCGCCACCGAAATGCAGGTCGAAGTCGTAATCGTCGCCCACCCTCACGCGCAGCCAGCGATGCAGCGCGACGGCGTACAGCAACGCCTGCAGGTCGTATTCGCTGGCCGCCATCTGTTCCGCAAGCGTGCCGGAGTCGTAGGCCGCAAGCCGGTTGGATTTGTAATCGAGCACATAGACGCGACCGTCGACGCGGTAGGTCAGGTCGAGTTTGCCGGTCATCAGTCCGGACAGCTGCTGCCAGCTGCCGAAGTCGCGGCGATCGCGCAGCAGGCCGTGAGACTGCAGCAGCGCCAGCAGCTCGCGCGTGGCGGCGCCACTGAGGCCGAAGTGGAACTCGAGCTCGGCGATGCGCGAGGAAGGCGGAAGGTCGCAGAGACGGATGCCTTCGGGCATGCGCGCGTTGAGCGTGCGCGCGACGAGGCTGCCGAGTTCGCGCACGCCAGCTTCGATGTCGGCCTCGCGATACGCGCCATTGCGCAGCGCTTTTTCGAGCAGCCCGCGCTGCGTGGCGGGAACGGTGTCTTCGCCGCAGTCGCGCCAAGCTGCGAAATCGGCATGCTCGAGCGCCGCGTGCAGCACGTTGCCGAAACGCGTGCCGCTGAAACGGCGGCCTTCGAGCGCCGCGTCGTCTGCGCGCATGCCGGCATCGCCGGCCTGCTCGTCGTCTGCGCGGGCGTCGTCCACGAGCGCATGCGTGCCCTGGGCCTGCTGGCGGTGCAACTGGCTGAAGCTGTGGATCCACCAGTCACGCTGCAGTCTGCGGTGCGCGCCGCGCGCGGCCGGCACGGCTGGGGCCTGCAACGCGGCGATGCGCGCCGGGATGCCTGCCGTCGGCAAGCCGATGCGCCACGTGCTGCCGGGACCCGCGCGCATGTCGTCGTCAGGCAGCGCGCCGCCGAGCAGTGCATGCAGCGCGCTTTGCGCATTCTGCGCCAGCGCGCCGCAGCACACCCACAGTGCATGCCGCGCGCGGGTCAGGCCGACATACAGCAGGCGCATGTCTTCTTCGCGTTCCTCGCGCTGGTGCCGCACCTGTCCCTGGTCCCATGTCAGACCGGCACAAGCAAGTACGTCCGGCATCTTCCAGTGCCGCACGCGGTCGCCACTGTCGTCGGTGTACATCGCCATGCCTTTGCCACCACCGCCCTTTTTGCGCCCGAGCGCCGCGAACGGCAGGTAGACCTGCGGAAACTCCAGGCCCTTGCTCTTGTGCAGCGTCAGGATCTGTACGCGACCCGCGTCGGATTCCAGGCGCGGCTGCTGAGACTCGTCGTCGGCATCGGCGGTGGCGATGGCGGTGCGCAGCGCGTCGATCTGGCCCTGCGTGCCGAGGCTGCGCGCCGCGGAGGCCTGCATCAGTTCGCCGAGCTGCAACGTGTTGGCGAGCCGGCGCTCGCCGCCAATCGTGGCGACGATGCGCGCAGCATTGCGCGCGACCACGTCCGCCAGCAACGCCTGTGGACCATGGCGCTCCCAACGCGTGCGCCATTCCACCAGCCGCTGTTGCCAGGCGTGCAATGCAGCACCGCCCTCCTGTTGGGCGTTTCCAACCGCGTCGAGTGCGGCAATGGCTGCCGCCGTCCAGCCGAGCAGTGGCGTGGCGAGCGCGGCGCGCAGGCGACGGTCGTCACCGGGCGAGCGCAAGGCCAACAGCAGCGCGAGGACATCCTGCGCCTCCTCGCCGGCGTAGAGACTTTCGCGGCGGATCACCGCGGCCGGCACGCCGCGCGCCGCAAGCGCATCGCGCATGGCCCGCGCCTGCCCGTGGTCGCGCACCAGCACGGCGATGTCGCGCGGCTGCAGCGATCGCATCGCCCCGGTGTGCGCGTCGCGGCACAGCACGCGTCCCGTGCTCGCCTGAGACAACCGTTCGGCGATCGCGTCGGCGCACAGGTCTGCAGCGATGCGCAGCGAGCGTGGCTTGGCGTGGTCCTTGCCGTCGTCGCGCGGAGGCACCGCGTGCCACTGCAGTGCCGGCCCGGGCGCGCCGTCGACGAGGAAGTCGGCATCGTCGACGCCACCACCCGGCTCCGTCCCGACAAACTCGATGCCGTTGCCGAGAGTGCCCGGCGGCGCGTGCGCGAACAGCGCGTTGACTGCATGGATCAAGGCGGGGCGCGAACGGAAGTTCCGCGTGAGCGACGCGTGCTGCTGCGCCGTGGCGCCGGCGCGCACGTAGGTCGCGACATCGCCGCCGCGGAAGCGGTAGATCGCCTGCTTGGGGTCGCCGACCAGCACCAGGCCGCCTTCGCCAAACAGTGCTTCAAAGATGCGCCACTGTCGCGCGTCCGTGTCCTGGAATTCGTCGATCAGCACGCGCGGGAACTGGGCGCGTAGCGCGGCCGCCAAGGCAGGCCCGGTCGTGGCGTCGCACGTGGCCGCGTACAGGCGTCCGATCAGGTCGTCGTAGTCGCAGGTATTGAAGTCGCGCTTGCGGCGCTCGTCGCGTTGCTGCGCATCCTCGCGCAGGCGATGCAGGAATTGCAGGTCGATCGCGTCGTGCCAGCGTTCGAGTTGATCGTGGGCTTCGCACCACGGGGCGATGGTGTCGAACAGGGGCGAGGCCGGTGTCGAACCGGTCCTGGCCTTCAAGGTGCCCTTCACCAGCACCGGCCCCGTGTACTTGCGCAACTTGTCGTGCGGGCCGGCGGGTGCGTCCTGTGCCTTGCAGGCGCGTTCGAGCCAGGGCCACAAGGCTTCGACGTGCTCGGGCTTGTACTCGTTGGCCTTCATCACGCCGTCGCCGATGGCACGGTCGATGGCGGCGCGCGCCTGCTCGCCATGCGCGCTGAAGGCGTCGGCGAGCTGCTGCCAGCATTGCGCGATCCCAGGCCGCGGATCGGGCGGAAGGTCGCGCGGCGCAGGCGGCAACAACGGCTCATGCGACAACAGGTCGCGCAGGGCGCGCGCCAAGGCCTGCGGCGTGCCGAACCTGCGCCGCAGGAATCCCGCACCCCCGGCGTCGCGCGACCAGCGCCGCCACAGGTCTATCGCGAGCCGCGCGTGCTGCAATCGCGACGTGGTTTCCAGCGACGCGGCCGCGAGCGGTTGCGCAGTGTCCAGCGCATGTTCGCGCAGCACGCGCTGGCAGAACCCGTGGATCGTGGCGATCACGGCGAGGTCGAGTTCGCGCAGCGCGCGCGCAAGCCGCAGCCGCAGCGAAGGCAGCGATTCCTCCGCGAGGGCCTGTCGCAGCAGCCGGCGCAGCATCGCGGTGGTCGGATCGTCGCGCTCGGCGGCATCGTCGTGCCAGTCCGCCGCCAGCGCGGCGGCGTCGCGCAGGCGCGCACGGATGCGCTCGCGCAGTTCCTGCGTGGCCTTCTCGGTGAACGTGACGGCCAGGACCTGTGGCACGCGCAGCCGCTCGACGATCACCGCGCGCGCGAACAGCCCAGCCAACGCGTACGTCTTGCCGGTGCCGGCACTGGCTTCGAGCAGGCTGCGCGCATCGAGCGCGGTGTCGAAGACGGGATCGCTCACGGCATCGCTCCGAGTAGCGGGGTCTCGTCGAAGGACGCGTCGAATGGCTGTCCGTGTTCCAGCGCATCGAACAGGCGTTGCGCCCAGAGTTCGAATGCCTCGCGCGCATCGGCGCCACCGTCGAGGGCACCCTTGTCCAGAAAAGGATCGCAACCGCGCAGTGCGATCGCGGTGGCCGGACCGGCTTCAGCATGCGTGTAACCGCTGTCGCCGCCGCACCATGCGTTTTCGGCGGCCTGGAACGCGGTGTCGGTGTCGTTGCCGGCTTGCTCCGACTTGGCGGCTTCCACCCACCACACATGCGCGCTCTTGGGCAGGAACGGCAACGGCGCGCGCATGGCGCGGCGGCGCGCGGCGAGAAGCGACTCGAGCGTTTTCCGCGCCTGTTCCGGAGCCAGCGGCGGACGCACCATGATCGCCGGCGCGTCCTTCGCGCTCGGGGTCGACAGTTCGTGCAAGGGCAATCCCTGCGTCGAAGCCACCAGCCAATCAAGGCCATGGCGCAATGCATGCCCGCCATGCCGGCCCTGCGGCCGCAATGCAGCGCGGAACACGCGGTCGCCATGGACGTCATCGAGCGTGCCGGTCAGGCGGCAACCTTCGACGTCGATGTCGAAGCGGCGGGCCTGCCCCGCCCCGCCGAAACCGGCGTCGATCGCGGCGGCGGCGAACGGCGCGACGTCTGCCAACACCGCGTCCAACGCAGCGCGGCCGTCGGCGCCGGGCGGGAGCACGGCACGCGCCAGCAGGTGCGCGTGCAGCACCGCCGGATCCGGACGTGCGCCGCCGCTGCGCCATGCATCGAACACCATCTGGCGCAGCGCATGCCGCGCAAGCGGCGCGGGATCGCCGAACGGTTCGTGCCCATCGGGCGCCGCGTCTTCCTC
>JBDSEX010000168.1:0-4321 GCA_039919835.1 Luteimonas sp. | reverse complement strand
ATCAGCAGGTAGAGGATCTGGTCGAGGGTCATGCGCTGATTGTGGGGGAAGCGGGCGTGACAAACGCGCGTAGAAACGCGTGCCGCGGGATGGTTGCGCACTGCAGGGGCGAATCTCATCTGGCGCTGCATGGACATGTGCAAGCTGCCCTGAGCATCGCCGCAAACACACGCACAAACGCAAACCGCATGCGCACCTGCGCGTCATCCCCGCGCAGGTGCGACCTAGTGACGTCCGTTGCGCACTGCGACCAGTGCCGAAAAGCAACGGGGCTTGAGTTGACCGGGTGTGCGGCGGCAACGCCACCTTCCGATGAGGCTTCGAGCTGCTGGCGAGGGGTTCCAAACGCCTCCGATGCGTCTTCGGGCTGGTCGCTAGTGGCCTCGAGTCGCTCCGCTGCGGTTTGAACCTGCTCGCGACGGCCTCCGGACCTCCTGGTTCATCCCCTGAGCCTCGACGATGACGCCTGGAGCCTGTCGGAACGGGTTTCGCCGGATGACGTCCATTCCACCAGCAGCCTCACTGCCTGTTTACGACACGCCTGCGATCTTCGCCGGGTCGCTGACGGTGATCACGTGGCGATATCGGCTTCGTGCGTTGCAAGGCACGCGGCGACATGCTGGTACGAGGGCGCGAAGTGCGCCGCCGGCTGCACGCAGACCACGCATTCCGCGTGATGCGAACACCACTGGAGCATTCACCATGAAGACCAACCACTTGTTGCTGCTGTCCCTGGCGATGTCGGCCGCGTTGCTCTCGACCGCGTGCAATCGCGACGCGACCCCCGCCGTCGACACCACCACGCCCGCCGCTACCGAACCGGCGCCCATGCCCGCCGAACCCATGCCGGCCCCGGCCACGCCAGCGATGGGCAACGAAATGTCCTTTGCTGACATGGACAAGAACAGCGACGGCGGCATCGCCATGGATGAGTTGATGGCCGGTGACATGCTGCACACGCACTTCACCACCGCCGACAGCGACGGCGACGGCAAGCTGTCGTCGGCGGAAGTCGACAAGCACCGCGCCGACATGGCGGCGGCACCCGCCAACTGAGTGTCGACATCATGCGTGACCTGCACGGCGCAATGACCGCAAGTCATTGCGCCGTGCGTACGTGAATCCACGGGATCTTTCCAAGGCGGATGTCTCCGCGCGGTCACGTCGAACCCATCACGGCTGACTTCAGTACGTCGGCGTCATCGCGGTGATCCAACGCACAGTTGCCTGCGCATTCGCCCGGCGGGCGCGTGCCACTCTTCAATCATCGCACCGCCAGCTCGTAACCATCGGCGGGATCATGCGCGGGAGCGGGCCCCTGCGTGGCGCGCTCTCCGTTGGCCGATGTAAACCTGCGGATGGCGTCCAGCAATGCACTCGCGATGGCCTGCCGGTAAGCGGCCGTGCGTAGCCGGGTTTCTTCCGCGGGCACGTCTAGGAAGCTGATTTCGACCAGGCAAGCTGCAGTCTGCCGGTCGTGCTGCGATGGGTTGAGCACGCCGAAGCTCGCGCGCCTGACGCCGCGGTCCGTCAGCCCCGTCGTACCGCGCACGGCCGACTGCACCAGCAGCGCCAGCTCGCGGGAGCGAGGGCCGGCGGTAGCGTGGATGTAGGTCTCGGTGCCCTGCGCGCGGCCGTCGAAGCCGTTGAAATGCAGCGAGAGGAACACCGCCGCCTTGCGATCGCGCGCCACGTGCGCGCGCGTTGCCAACCCGCGGTTGACGTCGGTGTCCCGTGTCAGCACCGCATCGAAGCCGGCGTCGCGCAGCAACGTCTCCAGTCGCAATGCGATATCGAGCGCCAGGTTCTTTTCCAGCGTTCCCCGGGCTCCGGTGGCGTTGTTCGGGCTCGAGCCGCCACTGCGCCGGCTTCCGCCGTGACCCGGATCGATGACGATGGTGGGCATGGGGTCTCCGCGATGTGTCTGGACCTGGCCGCCGTGCACGTCGGCCGGATCCCTGTATTGAATCACGAGGCCTGGGGCTGCATGCGGGACCCGCAACGATGCGAGCCGCAACAGTCTATTTGCGCCGCCCGCCGTACCACAGCGCCAAGGCGTCGCGCGAACGCAGCACCTGCCGCCCGCGCCACGCGACCCGCAGTACCAGGCGCAGGTGTTCGGCTGCGCTGAAGGTGCGCAGCTTGCGATCCGAGGTGAACACCGACTGGCGCAGGATCACGAAGCGGCCCTGGCGCGACAACGCGCGGCTGATGGCTACGTCCTCACCCGCGTAGTAGCGCTGGTCGAACCCACCGGCGGCTGCGAACGCGTCGCGGGTACAGAAGATGAAACAGCCGGGCGCGATGCGCGTAAGCCGGAACAGGAATGCAAACACATCCGCCGCCAGCCGTTCGTGCAGCGCGACGTTGCCCTGCAGTTTCACCGCCGCCCCCCCACCGGCCGCGCCCTCGCGCAGCACCGTCATCGCCGCGTCGATCACGTCCGCATGCACCAGCGTGTCGGCGTCGACGAACAGCAACGCATCGCCCTGCGCAACCTGGGCGCCGGCGTTGCGCGCCGCCGCGATGTGGCGGTGCTCCACGCGCACGACGCGCGCGCCATGATCGCGGGCAATGTCGCCGGTCTCGTCCGAGGACGCATCGTCGACCACGATCATCTCGCAAGCCAACCGCAATGTCGTCGTTGCTTCGCGCAATGCACCGAGGGTTGCGCCGATCAGGTGCGCCTCGTCGTGCGCGGGAACGATGATGGAGAGCATGGCGGTCGGTGCGAGGCGATGAGGACTCACGCAGGCGCGTCTGGCCCACCCGTGGGCGAACGCCTGCCCTGACGCGATCGCAAGTCCGGACTAACGCTTCTTGGACTTGGCGGGGGGCGTGATCGCACCTGTCGCAAGGGGCCCGATCTTCTGCAAGGTACGGGTGATGCCGAGTTTTTCGACGCGGCCGCCGGATTTCTCAAACGCATCGATATGCGCGGCGATCTGTTCGCTCTCGATCTTCTTGTGCAGGTTGTCCTGGGTGCCAGCCGGCGGTCCTTTACCGGACGTGGCCTTGCCGCCACTGCTCTTCGGGCGTGCCATCGATGCTCCATGCGGCGCTATGGCCGTCAGGGTGATTCCGGAGCGGGAATCGCGCCGGAGCCCCACTATGCACTGTTGCGGGGCCTGGGTGCGTGCCAAATCGGGCTTCGTGACGGCGCCCGCGCCCGAGCCTGAACGGCGGCCTCTGCGCCGGCACAAAAATCACCTTCGTTTGACTACCCGGGTGTGACCGTTGGCGACGGGATGGTGCCACGTACGCCATCCACCCCCAATCGCCCGCTTTAAGTCGCACTTCTGGAGCAGACACATGCAGATGAAAACCCTCACTGGCGCCGCACTGGTCGCCGCCGCAGTTTCCCTCGCCGCCTGCACCACCAAGCCGGTCACCATCGACACCCCCGGACCAGGCAGCACCACCATGCAGATTCCGGTCCCGGCCACGCCCGACATCACCTTGACCAACCAGGTCACGGCTTCGCTGACGTCAGGCCTCGGCTCCGATGCCGCCGGCATCGACGTGCGCGTGGAAGAAGGCACGGTGTACCTGACCGGCCGTGTTGCCACGCAGGCGTTGCATGACAAGGCCGTTTCGCTGGCGCGCGGCACCGCCAACGTCAAAGCGGTGATTCATGAAGGCCTGGTCGTGAACTGATCGCGTCGCATTCCTGCAACATGCAACCTGCCGGCGTATGCCGGCAGGTTTTTTTTTGCGCAGGCCGCAGAGCACATACAAGGCGACGGCAGCGCCACATTCCGGAACGTCATTCGCGCGAAGCAGTAATCCCTGACGTCACATTGCCCAAGGCCAATAGTCGTTCATGCCCGTCTTCATGCAAATGTGCGAGAAAGTTCCAAGTGCACCCAAGACGAACCCGGCTAGCTGCGCGTCGTGTCCAATCGCTTCAGTTCCTGCAGTTTCAACAGTTCGGCTTCCTCCAGCTCGTGCTTGCGCTGTTGCTGCTTGAGCAGTTCGATACGCCGGAGTTCCTCCACCTCCGCCGCCTCGTCGTGCATGCTCAACGCCAGGCCGGCCCCGAGGTCGGGCTCGCCGCGCGCACTCTTGAGCTTGATGTTGAGGCGCAGTTCGTTGGCCGAGTCGGCGTTGCGGATCGCTTCGTCGTAGGAAATCATGCGTTCGTTGTACAACTCGAACAACGCCCAGTCGAACGTGCGCATGCCCAGTTCGCGCGACTTGGTCATCACGCCCTTGAGATCGTTGAATTCGCCCTTGAAGATCTTCTCGGCGATGGTCGGCGTGTTGATCAGGATCTCGATGGCAGCCACGCGTCCCTTGCCGTCCTCGGTACGCACCAGCC
>JBDSEX010000154.1:0-3942 GCA_039919835.1 Luteimonas sp. | reverse complement strand
GGCGCGTTTTCCTGCGCGTTGATCATGGCGCCAGTGCTGAATCTTCTCTCGGAGGCCTATGGCATTGGCGCGCCAACGCCGGAGCATCCCAATTCCGTGTCGGCGCCACAGGCCACGCTCATGGCATCGGTCGCACGCGGCATGTTCGGTGGTGAACTGCCGTGGGGCATCATCGCGATCGGCGCGGGCGTTGGTGCATTCATCATCCTCATCGACGAAATATTGAAGAAGCGCGGGGCGAAGTTCCGCGTGCCCGTGCTCGCTGCCGCCATCGGCATCTACCTGCCGCTTGAACTGATGGTGCCGATTTTCATCGGCGGCCTGCTTGCTTACCTGGTCGAGCGCCGCCACGGCATGGTCGGCGCCGAGGACGACGCGCGTGATCGCCTGCATCGTCCCGGCACCTTGTTCGCGGCGGGCCTGATCACGGGCGAAGCGTTGATGGGGATCGCGATCGCGGTGCCGATCGTACTGACCGGGCGTCCCGACGCGCTGGCGTTGGCGGCGAACCTGCAGTTCGGCGAAATCGTCGGCCTGGTGGTGCTCGCCGCCGTCGCATGGCTGCTCTATCGCACCGGGGCAAAGTCCAAGCCCACCTTGGGCGAAGTCGAACCTGGGCCGATGTGACCGTGCATCAAGCAAAATCGTTTCCATTGAATCAGTCGTCGTCCCCGCGAAGTGGGCATCCAGCGGCTTGCAGCCGAAACAGAATGAAAGTCACTGGATTCCCGCCTTCGCGGGAATGACCAACCTTAGGAGTGCTCATGAAATCCTGCCATGTTGTATTGACGGCCTCGCTCTTGCTTGCACTGCCGTCGCTCTCACACGCCGAACGCGGCTTTGAGATCCGCGATCTGGCCAAACTCGAGCGCGTCTCGTCCCCGGCGCTTTCACCCGACGGACGCAAGGTCGTGTTCGCCGTGCGCCAAGTTGATTTCGATGCGAACAAGTCCAGCAGCAGCCTGTGGATCGAGGACCTGTTCGCGCGCGACGCCGCGCCGCCGACACGCCTCACTCCCGCGGGCTGGAACGTCAATTCGCCATCGTTCTCCAAAGACGGCAAGTCCATCTATTTCCTCAGCGCGAAGTCCGGGACGCAGCAGCTGTACTCGATTCCCGCTGGCGGCGGCGTGCCGACGCAATTGACCAACATCGCGGGCGATGTCGGCGGTTACAAGGTGTCGCCCGACGGCAAGCGCGTTGCGTTGTCCGCCGAGGCGTTCGCCGATTGCAAATCCGATTTCGCCTGCAACAGGAAAAAGCTCGATGCGGCCGGTGCGAAGAAAAGCAGCGGAGTCGTCTACGACCGCATGTTCATCCGCCACTGGGACACGTTCAACGACGGCCGCCTGAATCGGGTGTTCGTCGCGGAGCTTCCCGGAGGAAAGGGCAAGGCGGCGACCGCCGCGACGCTGGTCGGCGGCGACATCATCGGCGATGTGCCATCGAAACCGTTTGGCGACACCAGCGAGTTTGCATGGTCGCCCGATGGCAGCAGCTTTGTCATGAGCGCGCGCACCGCCGATCGCGCGGAGCCGTGGTCGACCAACTTCGACCTGTTGCAGGTCGCCGCAGACGGCAGCGGCAAGGCGAAAAACCTGACCGCGTCCAATCCCGCCTGGGATACCGGGCCCGTGTTCAGTGCCGACGGCAGGACGTTGTACTACCGGGCGATGAAGCGCCCCGGTTTCGAAGCCGATCGTCTTGCGCTGATGGCGATGGACCTGGCCAGCGGTACGACGCGCGAGATCGCCCCGAAGTGGGACAGCTCCGCCGACGGCATCACCTTGTCGGCTGACGGAAAGACCATTTACACGACTGCGCAGCACATGGGGGAGCATCCCCTGTTCGCGGTGGACATCGAGAGCGGCGGCGTCACCGAGATCGTCGGCGACGGTTCGGTGTCCTCGTTCGAGATGGCAGGCGAAACGCTGGCGTTTACGCGCAACACCATGCAAGGCGGCGACGAACTGTTCGTCGGCGGCATCAATGGCGCGCCGGTGCGCAAGATTTCGCAGAACAACATGCAAGCCTTGAAGGACGTCAAGTTCGGCGCGTTCGAACAGTTCAACTTCAAGGGGTGGAACGGCGACACCGTGCACGGTTACGTGGTCAAGCCCTGGAATTACGTCGAAGGAAAAAAGTATCCGGTGGCGTTCCTGATCCACGGCGGCCCGCAGGGCAGCTTCGGCGATGGCTGGAGTTATCGCTGGAATCCGCAGACGTATGCGGGGCAGGGCTATGCGGTGGTGATGATCGACTTCCATGGCTCCACCGGTTACGGGCAGGCGTTCACCGATGCGATCTCGCAGCACTGGGGCGATCGTCCGCTCGAGGATCTGCAGAAAGGCTGGGCCGCGGCGCAGAAGCAATATGCATTCCTCGACGCCGACAAAGCCTGTGCGCTCGGCGCGAGTTACGGCGGCTACATGGTCAACTGGATCGCGGGCAACTGGTTCGACAGGAACGGCAAGTCGCCGTTCAAGTGCCTGGTCAACCACGACGGGGTCTTCGACCAGCGCATGATGGCGTACAGCACGGAGGAGCTCTGGTTCACCGAATGGGAGAACGGCGGCACGCCGTACGACGTGCCGAAGAATTACGAAGAGTTCAATCCGATCAACCACGTGTCGAAGTGGCGCGTGCCGATGCTGGTGGTGCATGGGCAGCAGGATTTCCGAATCCCGGCGGAGCAGGGCATCGCTGCGTTCACCGCATTGCAGCGCCGCGGCATCGAATCGAAATTGCTCTATTTCCCCGACGAGAACCACTGGGTCCTGAAACCGCAGAACAGTGTCCTGTGGCACGACACGGTGAACGCGTGGTTGAAGGCGCATATCGGGCAGTGATGCATCGTGGAAGCTGGTCACGCTTCAGCCGTCATCCCCGCGCAGGCGGGGATCCAGCGACCTTGGCTTGATCTTGCGATTATTTTTTGCGGTTTCAGCAATCTGTGCCGCACCCGAATGCCAGAATCAAGGTCACTGGATTCCCGCCTCCGCGGGAATGACGACAACAGGCGACAAAATGACCGCTCCCGTCAACAGCGCCCTCATCACCAACGACATCGTCCTCTTCGGCCTGATCGCCGCGACCCTTGGCGTCATCTTCTGGACGGCGACCGGTCCCACGAAATTCCTCAAGAAGTTCTACGCGATCGTCCCCGCACTGTTGCTGTGCTACTTCATTCCCGGCGTCTACAACACCATCGGCCTGATCGACGGCGCCAGCAGCAAGCTCTACAACCCGATCGCCAGCCGCGTGTTGTTGCCGGCGGCACTGGTGTTGCTGACGCTGACGATCGACCTGAGAGGCGTGCTCAGGCTCGGGCCGAAACTGCTGCTGATGTACGCCGCAGCGTCGATCAGCGTAATGATCGGCGCGGTCGTCGCGTTCCAGGTCATGGGCATCCTTCACCCGCCGACCGTTGCGGGCGAGACCTGGGGCGGCATGGCGGCCCTTGCGGGCAGCTGGATCGGCGGTGGCGCCAACATGGTTGCGATGAAGGAAATCTTCAACGTCGATGAAACCACCTTCGGCCAGTTCGTCGTGGTCGACGTGGGGGTCGGTTACGTGTGGATGGCGATCCTGATTTTCCTGGCGGGCCGTGCGCAGGCGATCGATGCGCGCAGCGGGGTGGACACGCGCGCCATCGAGGAGTTGAAGCAGCGGCTCGATGACTACCAGGCGGAGCATTCACGCATTGCCAGCCTGTCCGACCTGATGATGATCGTCGGCGTCGCGTTCGGTGCAGTGGGGCTGTGTCATGCGATCGCAACGCCTGCCGCCGCCTGGTTCAAGGCGAATGTTTCGTGGGCGCAGCAGGTGAGCCTGCATGAACCCTTCGTCTGGGTGGTGGTGTTGTCCACGGTGATCGGGCTGGCCCTGAGTTTCACCCGCGTGCGCACGCTCGACGGCGCCGGTGCATCGAAGATCGGCACG
>JBDSEX010000091.1:0-5156 GCA_039919835.1 Luteimonas sp. | reverse complement strand
CCACCGCGTTGTCCTTGGTGATGACGTCCTGCGACGGCACGTCCAGCACCTGCTCCATCATGTTGAGCTTGCGGCCGATGCTGTCGATCCACGGGACGATGAAGCCCAGGCCCGGTGTCAGGGTGTGGGTGTAGCGGCCGAAGCGCTCCACCGTCCATTCGTAACCCTGTGGCACCGCGCGCACGCCCTTGAGCACGGTGATGATGGCGAACAGCAGCAGTACGCCGACGAAAATTTCCATGCCATTTCCCCATGTGCGTTGTCCAGCCATCATAGCGGTTGCCGATGGCGGCTTCCCGGACAGTGCGCGGCCGCTAAAACCGCGAGGACTGCAGGCGTCCCGTCCCAGCCGCGCCGGCGATACGCCTACACGTCTCCGCGGACGTCATGTTCCCACGCCGTCGCTGCTTCCACCTGCTGCCAAACGCCTTCGTCCAACCGTTGCGACACGTCCAGCGCGGTCAGGTTTTCCAGCAGCTGCTCCTTGCGCGTCGCGCCGAGGATGACGCTCGACACGTTCGGGTTGCGCAGGCACCAGGCAATCGCGAGCGAAGCGGGCGGCACCCCGAACTTGGCCGCAAGCGCACTGAACGTGCGCGCGCGTTCGACGCGCCCCGACTGGGCATCGCCGAGCACGCTGCGTTGCAGCCAGGCGTAACGCGGCTGCGCGAGGCGCGACTCGTCCGGCACGCCGTCGTTGTATTTGCCAGTGAGCAGGCCCGAGGCCAGCGGTGACCAGACCGTCGTGCCCAGGCCCAGTTCGGCGTACAGCGGCGCGTATTCGCGTTCAACGCGTTCGCGATGCAGCAGGTTGTATTGGGGCTGCTCCATGGTGGGCGCATGCAGGTGATGTGTGCGCGCGACCTTCGCGGCTTCTCGGATCTGCGCGGCAGGCCATTCCGATGTGCCCCAGTACAGCACCTTGCCTTGGCGGACCAGCGCATCCATCGCCCAGACGGTTTCCTCGATTGGCGTGTCGGGGTCGGGCCGATGGCAGAAGTACAGGTCGAGATGATCCACCCGCAACCGGCGGAGCGCCGCATGGCACGCCTCGACGACGTGCTTGCGCGACAGTCCCTTCTGCGTCGGTCGCGGATCTTCGCCTGCGCCAAAGAAGACCTTGCTGGAAACGCAGAACGCATCCCGCGGCAGTCGCAGGTCGGCGATGACATCACCCATCACCCGCTCGGCCTCGCCCTGGGCGTAGGTCTCCGCGTTGTCGAAAAAATTCACGCCATGGTCGTACGCAGCGGCGATGAGCTCACGCGCTTCGGAGCGGCCCAGCTGCGTGCCGAACGTGACCCACGCACCGAAGGACAACGCGGACAGTTGCAGGCCGGAAGAACCGAGGCGGCGGTATTGCATGACAGGGAATTCCGCTGGGTCGGGATGCCATCGTATCGCCATCATCCAATCCGATGCTTTGCACGAACCTGTAGCCGGCGCGACGGGCTTCCCTAGATGCTTCCCGCGCTTCCGCACACTTGGCGCGTTATCCTGCCGACAGGCCGCCGCTGCGGGGAGCAGGCCTTCACGGGGAGCCCATGCGCGCCATCGGCAAGACCATATCGCACGTTGTCACGTCGCTGCTTTCGCGGCCGGACGAAATCATGCTCGAGGTCGGCGCCGGCGGCGAGTTGCTGGTGGCGCGGCTGCGCGTGCTGATCGCGGCGCTGCTGCTGCTGCTGCCGCTGCTCAACGCCATCAGCGGCGGCAGCATCAACGAAACCATGATCGGACTTGCCGGCGCGATCTTCGTCATCGTCGCAGCGCAGGTGTGGCTCGCGCTGGCCAAGCGACGGCGCAAGTTCTACTGGCTGCCCTTCGCAAGCAGCGCCTACGACGTGACCGCCACCACCCTGGTGCTGGTGCTGCTCGCATTCAATCATCTGCCATCGGCGCTCAACAGCATGATCGTCTGGTGCGGCTACCTCATCGCGATCATGATGACGGCGCTGCGCAATGACGGCCGGGTGACGCTCCTGGTCGGCGCGCTGGCCCTGGTCCAATACGGCGGAATGATCTGGGCGGTGTTCAGCGCAGCGTCTTCGCCCGAGCAGCTGATCTCGATTGAATACGGCACGGTCTCGGTGAGCAACCAGACGCAGCGGCTGGTCATCCTGGCGGTCTTCACCCTCATCACCACGACGGTCGTCTACCGCATGCAGCGCCTGGTGGAAATGTCCGGCACCGACGGCCTGACCCGGCTGCCGAACCGTACCTGGCTTCTGCATCGCTTCCCGCGGCTGATCGACGCCGCGCGTAACGATGGCGCATCACTGTCGCTTGCGCTGATCGACCTGGATTATTTCAAGCGCATCAACGACGAAGTGGGCCACCTCGCAGGCGACCGGGCACTGGTGCATGTGGTGCAGGTGATCGGCAGCGAACTGGAAAAGGACGAATGGCTGGTGCGGCTGGGCGGCGAGGAATTCCTGCTGTTGCTGCGCAGGCCAATGGGCAGCGCGTGGGAACGCGTCGACATGCTGCGCCGCGCCGTCGCCGAAGCGCCTTTCATCGCCGAACGCGGCGCAGACCCGCAGCGCGTGACGTTCAGCGCGGGACTGGCGAGTTGCCCGGCGGACGGCACCGACCTGTCCACGTTGCTCACGCGCGCGGACAGCCGGCTGCGGCAAGGAAAGAAGGATGGTCGAAACCGGGTGATCGCGCGGGAGGGGTGACTCGCCTCCACCCGGTCGCGTGCGTACGTGCACGATGAAGGCATGATTCCGTGGAGCGAATCGTCCAAGTGACACGTGTCCACGGCGAACGCCGACGCCGAGTTGAGGTGTCTCCAATCCGCGCCGGCGCCCGGTGTTCCCCGCGCCGACAAGCTGCCTTTTGTCCGATCCCAATGCGCATGACGCCACTGTTGCCGCCATCGCCAGCCTGCCCTACCCTGCTGCGACTACGCCATGCGCGACAGGGGTCGATGATGAATGCAGCATCCGGTCGGTGCACTGAAGGTCACGTTCGCGCCGCGGAGCCGCTGGCATGAGTTTGAAACTGCGCCTGATCGCGATGAATTTCCTCCAGTTCTTCATCTGGGGGGCATGGCTGATCACCATCGGTCGCTACTGGTTCGAGAACCGCGGCTGGTCCGGCACCAGTTTCGGCGCGATCTTCTCCACGATGGGCATCGCTTCGTTGTTCATGCCGGCGCTGATGGGGATCGTTGCCGACCGCTGGCTCAATGCCGAGCGCCTGTACGGAATCCTGCACATCTTCGGCGCGGTGCTGCTGTGCCTGCTGCCGCAGGCCGACAACCCGCAGCAGTTCTTCTGGCTGATCCTGGCCACCATGATCTGTTACATGCCGACGATCTCGCTCGCGATCGCCGTTGCCTACAACGCACTCAAGTCCGACGGGCAGGACGTGATCCGCGACTACCCGCCGATCCGGGTCTGGGGCACGATCGGCTTCATCGCCGCGTTGTGGACCACCAGCCTGCTCCAGCTGGAAACGTCGGCTGGACAGTTCTACATCGCGGCCATCGCATCCCTGCTGCTCGGCGTGTACGCGTTCACCCTGCCGCCGGCACCGCCGCGCATGGCGCAACTGGAGAGCCGGTCCTGGGTCGATGTGCTGGGGCTGTCATCGTTCCGGTTGTTCCGCGATCGCAACATGGCGGTGTTCTTCGTCTTCGCGATGCTGCTCGGCGCCGCGTTGCAGCTGACCAATGCGTACGGCGGCACGTTCCTGGGCGAATTCGGCAGCCAGGCGGCGTACAAGGACAACCTCGCGGTGAAGTATCCCGCGATCATCATGTCGATCTCGCAGATTTCCGAGACGCTGTTCATCCTCGCCATCCCGTTCTTCCTCAAGCGGTTCGGCATCAAGACGGTGATGACCATCAGCATGCTGGCGTGGTTCCTGCGCTTCGGCCTGTTCGCGTATGGCGACCCGGGTGCAGGGCTGTGGATGATCGTCCTGTCGTGCATCGTCTATGGCATGGCCTTCGACTTCTTCAACATTTCCGGCTCGCTGTTCGTCGAGCAGCAGAGCGACCCGCGCATCCGCGCATCCGCGCAGGGTTTGTTCATGCTTATGACCAACGGCATCGGCGCGGTGCTCGGGAGCCTGGTGGCCGGGTACGCGATCGACCTGTGGTACACGGCCGCCGATGGCAGCAAGGACTGGCGCGGCATCTGGACGGCCTTCGCGTTGTACGCATTGGCGATGGCGGTTCTGTTCGTGCCCTTGTTTAAGCATCGCCACGACAGGAATGGCGATGGCGCCCACCGGCTCGTTCCGGAACACGGGCCGGCCGACGTCAACAATCCCTGAGCCGATGTCGGCACAGAATGCGCGCGTGGTGGTGGTCGGCTCGTTCAATGTCGATCACGTGTGGACCGCCACGCGCCTGCCGTCCACGGGCGAAACACTGCACGGCACCTACAGCAGTGGCCCGGGCGGCAAAGGTTTCAACCAGGCGGTCGCCGCGACACGCGCGGGCGTGCAGACCACCTTCGTGTGCGCGCTGGGCGACGACGTCGGCGGCCAGCTGGCGCGCGCACTGGCGACAGCGGAAGGCATCGACCTGCGGGATCAGCGCAGCGATCAGCCAACGGGCACCGCGGGCATCCACGTGGATGCGCAAGGCCGCAACAGCATCGTCATTGGTGCGGGCGCGAATGGCATGTTGTCCACGGCGTTCGTGGACGGCCAGCGCGACGTGATCGCTTCGGCCGCAGTGGTGCTGGCGCAAATGGAAATTCCGCTCGACGCGGTGTGCCGGGTGTTGCAGCTGGCCCGTGACGCCAAACGCCTGGCCGTACTCAATCCCGCACCGGCCAATGCAGCCACCACCGATGCATTGCTGGCGGCCGCCGACCTGCTGACGCCCAACGAAACCGAGTTCGCTGGACTATTGGCACGACATCACGGCGAAGGCATCAATGCGGGCCAGGTCGCCACCATGGATGACATGCGCCTGCATGGCTTGTGCCGCCAACTCCTGCCGCACGGCAGCGTGCTTGTCACGCTGGGCGACGCAGGGGTGTTCGTCTCGCATGCGGATTCGAATCGACGCGGCGACGCAACCGCCAGTTATCGCGTCAGGTCGGAAGTTGTTGCTGCCGTTGACACGACGGGCGCGGGCGATGCCTTCAACGGTGCACTCTGCGCTGCGCTGGCCACCCGCCCACGCGCCGCGT
>JBDSEX010000085.1:0-2911 GCA_039919835.1 Luteimonas sp. | reverse complement strand
GTTGTTGCTGGTGACGGCGACGTCGCTGCCTGAAACGCATCCGCCATCCGCGCGCCTGTCGCTCGCACCCAAGCGCATGCTGCGCGACTACGTCGGCATCTTCCTCAACCCGCGCTTCCAGCGGTTGGCAGCAGTGGGCACGTTCAATTTCAGTGCGCTGTTTTTGTATATCGCGTCGGCGCCCGCATTTGTCGTCGACATCCTCAAGCTCAACGAGCGCCAGTTCGGCTGGTTCTTCATTCCCATGATCGGCGGCATGATGCTGGGTGCGTTCGTGTCGGGACGCACAGCGGGGAAGATCAGCGGGGCGCGGCTGGCCAACATCGGATTTGCATGCTGCGGCATCGCGGCGCTCGGCAACGTGCTCTACAACCTGTCCGTGGCCACGCCGGCGGTGCCCTGGGCGGTGCTGCCGATGATGCTGGGCGCGTTCGGCATCGCATTGGTGTTTCCGATCGTGACTCTGGCCATCCTCGACATGTATCCCCGCCAGCGGGGCAGCGCGTCGTCTTTGCAGGCGTTCTCCAGTCTGATCGTCAACGCCTTGATCGCTGGCGCGATATCGCCGCTGCTCAGCCATCGCGGCCTGCACCTGGCCATTGGCGGTGCCAGCCTGACGCTGCTGGGGTGGTTGTTCTGGCGTTGGGAAACGCGATCAGGACTGACTGTTCCCGATTGCACTCCGGATGCGGCGGCGCTGGAGCCGAATGAGTCGCTATAGGGCGCCATGCCGGTGCGCTGAACATGCCGGTGCGGTGAAACAGGAAAGCAAGCGATGGTTCGCATGGGGCGCTCGCACCAACGGCGTTGATCAGTTGCGAACATCATGCGAATTCGAGCAGCAACGACAACCGTTCCTGGCGCGATGTGCACGACACCTGATTTCATTCAACCCGGGTCGCTCGACGTTGCCAGAAATACAACGGCAATCCCGCAGCGATGAGCACGCCGCCCCACAGTAGCGGCTCCCTGCCGATGCCGAACAGTGCATACAGGCTGTACACCAATGCGAGCAGGGCCACCGCGCGCCCCGTGTCGCTGCCGCTGCGCAACCATGCCGCGCTACTGACCACGTAGGGCAACAGCGTGGCAGCCGTCGCCAGCAGGATCGAAAACGTGAACAGCTGCACCAGCGAACGCGTGTAGTTGGCGATGACCAGCAGCGTTGCGAGGGTGCTGCTCGCCAGGATGCCGATGACCGGGGTGCCGCGTGCATTGCGCCGCGAAAACCCCGCTGGAAACAGCCGGTCCTGCGCCGCCGCCAAGGGCACCTGCGCAGACAGCAATATCCATCCGTTCAATGCGCCAAAACACGACACCGCGGCCACCGCTGCAATGCCGATCGCCGCGCCATGCCCCCACAGCAGGCCCGCGGCATCGGCCATCGGCGCGCTGGAAGACTTCAGCACGTCGGCGGGCACCAGTCCCAATACCGCCGTGCAGGCCAGGATGGTGGCGATGCCGGCCAGCAATGTGCCGGCCACGGTCGCGCGCGGAATGGTCCGGTCAGGATCGGCCACCGAGCCGGCAGGCACTGTCGCCGCTTCGAGGCCAAGCAAGGCCCACAAGGTCAATGCCACGGTGGCCTGGATCGCATTTGGCAGCGATTCCGTGCCTGGATTCAGCGGCCGATACGCGCTGCCATCGACCAGCCAGATCGCGATGCCGCCGAACAGCAAGAGCGGTACGAGCTTGAGCGCGGTGGTCAGCACCTGCATGCGTCCGGCCTCGCGCACGCCGAGCAGGTTGATCGCGCTGCACAGCCAAAGGGCACCGAGCGCGCACGCCGCGCTGCGCACCGGCGTGGCCGTCGCCGAAGGAAAGATCGCACCGATGCTGCCGGCAAAGGCGACAGCGATCGCCGCGTTCGCGCACCAGATCGAAATCCAGTAGCTCCACGCGATCATGAATCCCGGCAGTTCTCCGAACGCATTGCGTGCATACGCATACGGCCCGCCCGTCTGCGGCCACAACCGCGCCAGCCGCGCGAACGTCAATGCAAGCAACAGCGCCCCGCACAGGGTGATGCCCCATCCGATCAGGCTGACTGCCCCGTAC
The DNA here is from genome assembly GCA_039919835.1 of Luteimonas sp. Lineage (GTDB taxonomy): Bacteria > Pseudomonadota > Gammaproteobacteria > Xanthomonadales > Xanthomonadaceae > JALYOU01. The sequence goes on along the minus strand of JBDSEX010000085.1, from coordinate 853 downwards.
GGGGCGAGCGCTGCGGGCAGCAGGAACACGCCCGAGCCGATCATGCTGCCGACGACCAGCGCGGTGGCCGACCAGATGCCGAGGGGGCGGGCCGATTGATCGTCGATATGCCTGCTCCGCCAGGGATTACGTGGCGATTTCCCGCACGCCAGTCCCGCCCTCGCGGGAACCGCGCACGGACGCTTCGACAACGCGGTCGTGCGCCATCGCGTCGCGATACGCGCGCCGCAGCAGTTCGTGGAAGTGGTGCACGGCGTTTTCGCGCAACGGGTTCAACCGCCCCGGCATATACGAGCCTGATGCCAGCCCGCGCTGCACGTCCTCGCAGATGCCGAGGTCCTCGCGCTGCACTTCGTCGCTGAACGTCAGGTCCGCCTCGCGCAGGGCGAGTGCCTCGGGGGAGTCGTCCATCCCGCCCTGCATGGGCGCGTAGTAAAAATCGAACTCGACCCGGCAGCGATCGACCCCTTTCGGCACGATGCGGTTGGTCTGCATGCGACCGGGCAGGATGTTGAGCATGGTGTTCGGCCACAACCAGTAATAAAGCGCCTCGCCTTCGCCATACAGGGCGTTGCTGCCGCCATCACCGGACGTGCGCAGCGGGCTCCATTGCAGAGAATGCCAGCCGTGGGTCTCGGTCACGTAGCTGCGGTAATCCAGCATCCGGTTGAGCGACGGATGCACGTGCGGTACGTGGTAGCCCTCGAGATAGTTGTCGACATACACCTTCCAGTTGCAGGCGACGTCGTAACCGACGCGTTGGTGGTGGCCGTAGTGTTCAAGCTGGGTCGTGCCCAGCCGTGCATCGATGCCATCGACCAGCGCATCAAAACCAGAAGCATCATCGTGCGAA
>JBDSEX010000079.1:0-5835 GCA_039919835.1 Luteimonas sp. | reverse complement strand
GCTGATCGAAGCCGGCCACGTCATCCCCATCGAACCGCACGCCGTCGTTCTCGAGAACCACGCAGTCGCGATCCGCGACGGCGTCATCCTCGCCATCCTTCCGGCTACCGACGCACGCACCCGATTCAGTCCCGCGGAAACCGTTTCGCGACCCGACGCCGTACTGCTCCCGGGGCTCGTCAATGCCCACGTCCACAACCCGATGACACTACTGCGCGGCGTGGCCGACGACCTGCCGCTGAAGCAATGGCTGCAAGGCCATATCTGGCCAATCGAAAGCGCGGTGATCGGCCCGGAATTCGTCGCCGATGGCGTGGCGCTGGCGATCGCCGAAATGCTGCGCGGCGGCACCACCTGCTGCAATGAAAACTATTTTTTCCCGGATGTTCAGGCCGCCACCTACAAGCGTCACGGATTCCGCGCGCGAATCGGCCTGCCCGTGATCGATTTTCCGACTGCGTGGGCCGGATCGGACGACGAATATTTTGATCGCGCCGCTGAAGTGCACGATCAGTGGCGCGGCGATGCGCTGATCGCTACCGCCTTCGCCCCGCACGCGCCGTACACAGTGTCCGACGCCAACTTCGAGCGCATCCGCATGCTGGCGGACCAGCTCGATATTCCGGTACACCTGCACACGCACGAAACCGCGCAGGAAGTTGCGCAATCGGTCGAGGATCACGGCCAACGGGCCTTGGCGCGACTGGACCGTCTTGGCCTGCTCAACGACCGCCTGATCGCCGTGCACATGACGCAACTCAACGACGCTGAAATCGCACTATGCGCCGAGCGCGGTGTGTCGGTGGTGCATTGCCCGGAGTCCAACCTAAAGCTCGCGTCGGGATTCTGTCCTGTCTGCGCACTGCAGCGCGCAGGCGTGAACCTCGCAATCGGGACGGACGGCGCTGCAAGCAACAACGATCTCGACATGTTCGGCGAACTGCGGACAGCCGCTTTGCTCGCGAAGGGTGTCGCCAATGATGCAGCCGGCTTCGATGCCGCCACGGCATTGCGCGCCGCGACTCTCGGCGGCGCGAGAGCGATGGGCTTCGACCATCTGGTCGGGTCGATCGAAGCGGGCAAGCAGGCCGACCTGATCTGCGTCGACCTCGCGCAGATCGAAACCCAGCCACTGCATCACGTGATTTCGCAGCTGGTGTATTCGACCGGCCGGCACCAGGTCAGCGATGCGTGGATTGCCGGCAAGGCGAAGCTTCGCGACCGCGAACTGGTCGACATGGACACCGGCGCGCTGATCGCCAACGCTCGTCAATGGCGCACGCGAATCGCGTCCGTCCGCGTGTCGTAATGTGTTGCTGGCAGGCGCGCTTCAACCCATTCGCCTGCTTGTCCTTCAAAACAGCTTGTCCTAAAAGGCATGAAGTGGAGCACCTGCGAGCCTCAGGCTTGCGCGACGAAGCACGCCTTTGAGGGAAGGTGCATTCATGGCGGCGTATCATCCGCGCCAACGCCGAGCACCCTTCTCATGACCCCACCAGACCCCGCCCACAGCGATAACTTCAACCAGGCCGAACTCGACAAGTTCGGTGCGCTCGCCCATCGCTGGTGGGATCCGCAGGGCCCCCAGAAAGCACTGCACGCGCTGAACCCGGCGCGCCTGGGCTACGTCGCCGGACGCGTGCCGCTGCATGGCGCGAACCTCCTTGATGCCGGCTGCGGCGCGGGCCTGCTCAGCGAAGCGCTTGCGCGCGCAGGTGCGCGCGTGACGGCCATCGATCTGGCACCCGAACTGATCAAGGTCGCCAACCTGCATAAGCTCGAATCCGGCGTTGAAGTCGACTACCGCATGACCTCGGTGGAATCAATGGCCGCACAACTGCCGGGCCATTTCGATGCGATCACCTGCATGGAAATGCTCGAACACGTTCCCGATCCCGGAGCGATCCTGCAAGCCTGCGCAACCCTGCTCAAGCCCGGCGGACGGCTGTTCGTCTCGACATTGAACCGCACGCCGGCAGCGGTCGCGCTTGCCATCGTCGGAGCGGAATACATCGCGGGCGTCCTGCCGAAGGGCACGCACCACTACCGCGAATTCATCAAACCCTCGGAGCTGGCGGCGTGGCTGCGCGAGGCCGGCCTGGACCTCGAGGATGTCAGCGGGCTGATGTACGAACCCTGGCGCAATGCCGCCCGGGTGATGTCGCGCACCGACATCAACTACCTCGCCTGCGCGGTCAAACCTGCATGACCCGGACGAAATTTCCCCGCGTGGCGCTGTTCGACCTGGACGGCACCCTGCTCGACAGCGCGCCCGACATGCTCGCCACGGTGAACGCCATGCGCGCCGATCGTGGCGCACCGCCGATGCCGCTGTCGGCGCTCCGTCCACACGTGTCACGCGGCGCGCGCGCGATGGCCGCGGCGGCATTTCCTGCGGTCGATGACGCGATTCGCGAGTCCTGGATTCCGGAGTTCCTTGATCGGTATCTGCTCGAACTCGGACGCCACGGCAAACCTTTCGACCACGTCGAAACGATGCTGGCGGCCATTGAAGGCTCGGGATCTCGATGGGGCATCGTCACCAACAAACCCGAATACCTGGCGCGCGCGTTGATGCCGCTGCTGGGCTGGGAAACGCGTTGCGCGGTCCTGGTGGGCGGTGACACGCTGGCTGCGCGCAAGCCCGACCCGTTGCCGCTGACGCATGCGGCGAAGTTGCTGGGCGTCGCGCCTGCCGAGTGCGTTTATGTGGGCGACGACGAACGCGACATCATCGCCGCGCGAGCGGCGGGCATGCCATCGGTGGTAGCGCTGTGGGGGTATCGCCGCGATGAGGACGTGCCGGTGGAGTGGGGCGGCGACGTCATGGTCGAGGCCCCGCACGCCTTGATCGATCCTTCCACATGGCCGTGACGCAGCACGACCAGGCGCTCGAAACTTTCATCGAAAAGTGGCGCGCGAGCTGGCCGGAATGGCGCATCGCGGAGGTCTTCGTCCCAGCGTCGCAGCGCGACACAGCGCTTGCCTGGTTTGCGCTGCTGCAGGAGCTGACGGAGGCCGCGTGGAGCGGCACCGACCCAGCTCCCGGTCTTGCCAAGCTCGCATGGTGGCAGGAGGAACTGCAGGGCTGGTCGCAGGGACGGCGGCGCCATCCACTGGGTGCGCTGTTGCAATCGCGGCCAGCGCCCTGGATGGCGTTTTCGGCCGCGCTTCCCGCACTGCTGCATTTGAGGGCATTGCCTGGAGACATCGACGATGCCCTCGCCAGCGTGCGCCCGTTTGCGGAAAGCGTCATGGCAGTCGAGGCAACGCTGCTGCAGCAGCATCCCGCAGTGAAAAATTCCGCGATCGCGTTGGCCCTGACCAGCGCATCGTTGATGGCGATGCATCCTGCGGTGGCAGCGGGTACGCATCCCACCATGCGGGCAGCCCTGACATCGCTATGGCCTGCCCCGTGCGGTCCGCGTGCGCGACGCATCGCAGCAGCACTGGTACGCGCCAGGCTCTCATCTGGAGCCTCGCAGCCGTTACCGCAGTGGCGTGCGTTATGGCTGGCCTGGCGCGCTGCACGCAGTTGAGGCCTCACCTGATCCGCACCGTTCCGGGTGTGTCCGGAAGCGACTGGGGCGTCGCTTAGTACAATGCGCGCTCGATCCATCCGTCGCACCGGAAATTCCGCAGTGTCCACTCCAGCCAATCCGAAATCCCTGCCAGATGTCGCCGCCGATGCCGTGGCGTCGTCGAGGCCGCTCGACTGGGTGGGCATGGACCGGATCGCATTGCCGCTGCGCGTCCATGGCCCAGGAGGCGATGCGATCCAGCTTGCAGCGTCGGTGGACGTCGCGGTCGATCTCGCCGACGCCACTGCGCGTGGAATCCACATGTCGCGGCTGTACCTGCAACTGCAGGATGCATTCGCCAGCGAAACGATCACTCCTGCCGGCCTGCGCCGCGTGTTGCACTCGCTGGTCGAATCGCAACGTGGATTGTCTACGCGCGCTCGCCTGGCGTTGCGGTACGACTACCTGCTGCAGCGCAAGGCGCTCGCCAGCGAACACACAGGCTGGAAAAATTACCCGGTGGTCATCGAAGCGGCGCTGATCGACAACCACCTCGAAGTGTCGCTGCGCTTCTCGGTCGACTATTCGAGCACCTGTCCCGCATCGACCGCGCTGTCGCGGCAACTCAACGCCGCGCGTTTCGCCGGTGATTTCGCCGCCGCGCATCCGTTGTCGACGGCGGTGGTGGCCGAGTGGCTGGCATCGGAGCGCGGCCTGGCGGCGACGCCGCACGCGCAGCGCAGCCGCGCCGAGATTCGCGTCGAGCTGCGGCCGGCATTCGATGAATTGCCGTTTACCCCATTGATCGACCTGGTGGAAAACGCACTTGGGACGCCGGTGCAAACGGCTGTGAAACGCGAAGACGAGCAGGCCTTCGCCCAACGCAATGCGGAGAACCTGATGTTCTGCGAAGACGCGGCGCGACGCATTGCCTCGGCCCTCGCCAAAGACTCGCGCATTGGGTGCTACGACGTGGGCGTGTCGCACTTCGAGAGCCTGCATGCCCATGACGCGGTGGCGCGGGTCTCCGGCCACAACCTGCAGGTCTGACGACATTGGTGGAGGAGGGGCTTCACCTGCGCGCTCTTTCGTGGACTTCGAAGGCCAACAGCTGAGCCGCTCCAGCGTCAAGCACTCGGTTACGGATCGAGCAGCAACAACGGATCGATTCGCACGTCGAACCAGTTCATGCCCCAGTGCAGGTGTGGCCCTGTCGCGCGCCCGGTGGCTCCCACGGCCGCCACCGCCTGACCCTGTTCGACACGGTCTCCAACCGCCACGTCGATCCGCGACAAATGCAGGAAATTGCTGCTGATGCCGTGGCCGTGATCGATCACCAGGGTGCCGCCGGTGAGATAGAGGTCGGGTTCTGCGAAGGTGACGATGCCGGCTGCGGGCGCCTTGACCGGCGTGCCGTGCGGGGCAGCGATATCCATGCCCGAATGCGCCGACTTCGGCGTGCCGTTGTAGATGCGTTGGTTGCCGAAGCGGCCGCTGATGCGACCTTGCACAGGCCAGATGAAATGCTGGGCGAAATCGGCGCGCCTGTCGTCGCGGGTACGCACGGCGACCACGCGCGCCTGCTCGCGCTTGATACGCGCGGCGATGGCGGGCGGCGGATTCACCGTCGTCGGCGGCACGCCGTTGATCCGTTCGATGGGCCAGTCTCGCGGCGTGACCGCGATGCCGATGGTCTGGTTGGTTCCGTCGGGTTTTCGCACGGCCACCACCAGCGGTTTCTTCTCGTCGCGGCCGACCCCGAAGACAACGCTGCCGTATGGCGTCACCCGCAATACGCGACCCGCGTACTGCACGGCACTTCCGACCGGCACCTTGCCGATGACCATCGCGCCCTGCAAGACCCTTGATGGAAAAACGACTTGCGTGTCGTTGGCGCCCATTACGGCGGTGGTTCGCGGCGGTTCGCGTGGCGTTTGAGCAGAAGCAGTGCATGCGCCGCCAACCAGCCACAGGGTGGCGAGGGCCAGAAAGGATCTCACCGATCAAACTCCAACCGCCGCCCGTTCGGCAGCCCCACCAGCATGAGTCCATCCCATGCCATCTGGCCATTGACCCAGGTGGAAGCGACGCGCGAATGGAACGTCGTCCCCTCGAATGGTGACCACCCACACTTCGACAGCACGTCCTGGCGCTGCACGGTGAGCGGCACGTCATCGATCAGCACCAGGTCCGCCCAGTATCCCTCACGCAGAAAGCCGCGTTCCCGCACGTCGAACAGGATCGCCGGCGCGTGCGCCAATTTGTGTACCACCTGCGCATTGGTCAGGCGGCCTTCGCGGACCAGTTCCAGCGC
>JBDSEX010000065.1:0-12162 GCA_039919835.1 Luteimonas sp. | reverse complement strand
CCGGGACCGCGTGTGCTAGCCGGCCGGCGATCAAGCTAAGCCTCGGTTTTCGCCGGGGTGACGCCGCTTTTATTCCGGGACTTCCTTTGAAGTTCCTGAAATCACCCGTCGCGCCAGCACATCGAGTTGCTTGAACCGTGCGGCGTTCTTGCGCCAGCTGCGATTGTCCATCAAAGGCGTGCCCGATGAATACTCTCCCGGTTCGCGAATCGAGCTGGTCACCAGGCTCATCGCGGTCACCACGACGCGATCGCAGAGTTCCAGGTGGCCCAGGATGCCCGCGCCGCCGCCAATCAGGCAATACCGGCCGATGCGCGCACTGCCGGCGACCGCCGAACATCCCGCCATGGCGGTATGCGCGCCGATATGGACGTTGTGGCCAATCTGGATCTGGTTGTCGAGGCGGACGTCGTCCTCGAGTACCGTGTCGTCGAGCGCGCCGCGATCGATGGTGGTGTTGGCGCCGACTTCGCAATCGTCGCCGATGCGCACGCCGCCAAGTTGCGGCACCTTCAGCCAGCGGCCGCCTTCCATCGCCAGCCCGAAACCATCCGCGCCAAGCACTGCGCCGGCGTGGATTCGCACGCGCTTGCCCACGGTGACGCGCATGACGAGGGTGACGCGCGCAATGAGTTCGCTGCCCTGGCCAATCACGCAGTCCGGGCCGATGACACATCCGGCACCGACAATCGCGCCAGCCTCGATGCGGGTGCGTGCTCCGATCGCAACCAAGGGGCCGATCGATGCGGCCGGATCGATAATTGCAGAGGAATCAACCACCGCGCTTGCGTGTATCCCGATGTCGGCAACCGTGGGCCGCTCGAACAAGGCTGCGATCCGAGCAAATGCGGAGTAGGGATCATCCGCCACCAAGGCTGTTCCGGGAAAATCGCCGGCTTCGTCGGCGCCAAGCACGACCACGGAGGCCTTGCTTTCAGCGAGCTGCGAGCGGTAGCGGGAATTGGCCAGGAAGGCCAGTTGTCCCGGCCCGGCGCTGCCCAGCGTGGCGACGCCTTCCACCGCTGCCTGCGCGTCGCCGCGCAGTTGCAGCCCAAAGCGGCCTGCAAGCTCCCCGGCAGTAATCAATGTCATGCGCGCGCTGTTCGTTCGACCGAAACGTCAGAAGCCGCTGGAGAACGTGAACTGCAGGCGTTCGGTTTCGTCGCCATCGAACTCTCGGATCGGCACTGCATAACTGATGGTGATCGGGCCCACCGGTGCGCGCCACAGCAACGCCACGCCAGCCGACGCACGCAATTTGTTGGCGTCGAAGCTGTCGACATCCTTGAACACGTTTCCGAAATCCACAAAGGCCGAGACGCGGGCTGCATTGGTATCGAGCAGGCGCGGGAAGAACATTTCCAGCGACCCCACCGTCTTGAGCGCCCCGCCGATCGGCTGGGAGAAACCGAACCCGCTCGAGGCGCGCGGTCCGAGTGTGTTGTCCGAAAAGCCGCGCACGCGGCCGGCCGAGGTTACGCCGCCGGCGTAGAAGTTCTCAAAGAACGGCAGGCCATCGGCTGTCACGACGCGTGACTCGGGCAGGTTGTCGGAGTCGAACGGGCTGTCGGGTTCGATCAGCGTGATCGAGCGCGGATCAGCGTAGGAGTCGCCATACCCCAGGTTCAGGCTTGTGTTGAGCACCAAAGATTGCGTCAGCGGCCAGAACTTAGAGATTTCGTATTCGACCTTGTAATACTCCGCGGTCGACCCCGGCAGCGTGGCTTCGAGCCCGATGCGCTGGTAAGTGCCGTTGATCGGCATCAAGGTACTGTTGCGCGTGTCGCGCGAATAGCCGAGCTGGCCTCGCCATGAGTGAAAGGTGCGGTGACCCAATGCATCGAGGTAGTCCACGAACACGTCCGGTGACGAGCCGCGGAATACCTGGATCTCGTTACTGTCGACGCCCGCCAAGGCCGAGACGGTGTCGTACTCGGTAATCGGCAAGCCCGCGATGGCAGACGCCGAGAAGCTGTTGGTCGAAAATTGCGCCACGTTGAAATTGCCGAAGTTGGTTTCCCGGAACGACAGGTTGTAGCCCAGTGACATACCGCTGTTGTTGAAGTAAGGATTGGTGAACGAAAAGTTGAACGCCTTCTGGTAGGAGCTGCGCTGTACGGCGACCGATACCCGATTGCCGCTGCCGAGGAAATTGTTTTCGGACAGCTGGATGGACGCGGTCACGCCGCTCAGCTGCGAGTAGCCGACGCCGATGAGGAAGCTGCCGGATGTGGTTTCCTTGACGGAGAACACCACATCGACTTCGTCGTTGCTGCCAGCCACCGCGGGCGTCTCGACATTCACGTCCTCGAAGAACCCAAGACGCTGTAGACGGATCTTGGAACGGTCAATCGCCGCCTGCGAATACCACGCGCCTTCAAATTGCCGCATCTCGCGGCGCAACACGTCGTCGGAGGTGCGGTTGTTGCCCTTGAACACGATGCGGCGCACGTTGACGCGAGGCCCCGGCACCACCTGCATGTCGATCCCGACCGTGCGGTTCTCCCGGTCGATGGCAGGAACAGGATTGGCCTGCGCGAAAGCGTAGCCAATGTTGCTCAGAACGGCGGTAATGCTCTCCGTGCTGATTTCCAGCAGGCGTCGCGAGAAAATCTGTCCGGATTTGACATAGACCAGTTTCTCGATCTGCTCTTTCGGCAGCACTGTATCGCCGCTGACGGTGACCGTGGAAATCTTGTACTGCTCGCCTTCGGTGAGGCCGGCGGTGACGAACATGTCGCGCTTGTCGGCGCTGATCGCGACCTGTGTCGAGTCGAGGTTGTAATCGACGTAGCCGCGATCCAGGTAGAACGAATTCAACTTCTCGATGTCGCCGGAGAGTTTTTCTGCCGAATACTGATCATCGCGCTTGTACCAGGACAGCCAGTTGGTCCTGTTCGACTCCCACCTTTCGGTGAGTTCTTTGTCATTGAACACCTCGTTGCCGACCAGGTTGATGTGGCGGATCTTGGCCGCCTTGCCTTCCTTGACCGTGATGGTCACGTCGACGCGGTTGCGATCGAGTTGCGCGACCGTCGGGGTGATCTCGACGTTGTACTTGCCGCGGTTGTTGTACTGCCGGTTGAGCTCGCGCGTCACGCGATCCAGGCTCAAGCGGTCGAAGGTTTCGCCTTCGGCAAGACCTATGTCCTTCAGGCCTTTCAGCAATTCTTCGGACTTGATGTCCTTGTTGCCGGTCACGGTGAGCGTGTTGATGGCCGGGCGTTCGATGACGGTGACGACCAGGATGCCGTTCTGGCGGTCCAGCCGCACGTCCTCGAAAAAGCCGGTCTTGTACAGCGCACGGATCGCTTCGGCCGAGCGCGACTGGTCGACGGTGTCGCCGCGCTCGATCGGCAGGTAGGTAAACACGGTGCCAGCGGAGATGCGTTGCAGGCCGTCGATGCGTATGTCGGTGACGGTGAACGTTTCGGCCGTCTGCGCCCACGCAGGCAAGGCGATGGCTGCGGCGAGGGCAAGCGTGAGCAGGCGGCGAGTGGGGGTTCGCGTCATTGGTACGTCCGTAAGTGAGTTCGGCAGGGCGGTTTGCGTCGGCTTGGGCCTGCGAAGCCGTGTAAGAGCGGCAAGGTCATCAGCGCACCAGCCCCAGGATGTCATTGTAGAACGCCAGCCCCATCATGCTGGCCAGCAAGGCCAATCCGATGAACTGGCCAGCGGCCATAGCGCGTTCGCTCAATGGACTGCCTTTGGCCAACTCGATAAGGTAATACAGCAGGTGCCCTCCGTCCAAGACGGGAATGGGCAGCAGGTTGATGATGGCAAGACTGAGCGACAGCAGGGCCAGAAAGTTAAGGAACCATGCCGGGCCAAGCTGAGCGGAAGCATTGGCATAGCGCGCAATGGTGATCGGGCCCGAAACGTTGCTGGCGGATGCACGGCCGCTGAACATGCGGCCGATCATGGCCACGGAATCCCGGAACATCGTGGCGGTTTCGCGCAGTGCCGCAGGCAGCGCCGCGACCGGGTCGTAGCGCAACAGCGCGTCGTAGGCCGGGGCCCGCCCCAGCGGCTGGGGCGCGATGCCAAGGGCCCAGTACGCGCCGCGATCGGGTTCGTTGCGCAGCGTGGGCCGGAGTTCGAGCGCAAGGCGTTCGCCGGTGCGTTCGACCTCCACCATCGCCGGGGTGCCTCGGCGACCGAGGTCCTGCACCAGGGGGCCGATATCGTCGTATGACGTGACCTTGCGGCCATCGATCGCAGTGATGCGGTCGCCCACGGCGAGGATGCCCTCGGCCGCGGTACCGGCTTCGACCTTGCCGATCACGGCGGGCAGGGTGTAGTGGCGGGGCGACAGCCCCATCACCTGCACGGCGCGTACGTCCTCGAACGAGGCGGGCAGCCGCGACAGCGGCAAGGTCCGCGTCATGCGGGCGCCATTGGCGCTGCGGACCCGCACCTCAACCGGCTTGCGATCCATTGCTGCGGTCGTCAGGGCGAGTGCCGCTTCGCTCCACGTGGGAGTCTCGCGTCCGCCCACGTTCAGCAGTGTGTCGCCTGTGCGAAAACCCGCCTCGGCCGCGATGCCTTCGACGCGGCCGAGTGTCGCGGCGTAGTCCGGGCGTCCGATCACGAACATGCCCCAAAGCAACGCGATACACAGCAACAGGTTCGCGCCAGGTCCTGCCGCGACGATGGCGATGCGCTGCCAGACCGGCTGCCGGTTGAAGGCACGGTTCGCTTCGGCTGGCGCGACATCGCCTTCGCGCTCGTCCAGCATCTTGACGTAACCGCCAAGCGGAATCGCGGCGATGACGTACTCGGTGCCGTCGTTGCCGCGGCGCAACCATAACGCCTTGCCGAAACCGATCGAAAACCGCAGCACCTTCACTCCACACCGTCGAGCCACCCAGAAGTGGCCGAACTCGTGGAAGGTGACAAGCACACCGATGCTGACGATCAGCCACCAGATAGAGCCGAGGACGTCAGACATTTCGCAAATCAATCATTTGGATCGCGATCCATGAGAAACGGGGAAGGTCGGGGTATACGCAGTCTGTCGATGAAGAAGATTTTTTCTGCCCGTGATTGCCCCCTTTCGCGGGCATGCCAACTCAACGGTCACAACCACCAGGAAGTTTCCGATCCGGACGCGTTCTACATCATTTGCTGCGATCACTTATCGGTTGGCTGCCATGCGGCTGAGGGCGTGCATTGCGTAATGTCTTGCGGACGCGTCGGCATCCAGAAGCACGTCCAGCGAAACGGCGGGCATGGATGGAAGCACTTCCAGGCCCATTTCCACCATCGCGGGAATGTCTAGGAAGCCTATACGCCCCTGAAGAAAGGCTGAAACCGCGCATTCGTTAAGCGCATTGAGCAGGGCAGGCGCGGTGCCGCCCGCCGCAAGTGCCGCATACGCGAGCCGCAGGCACGGAAACGTATCGAGATCCGGCGCTTCGAAGTCGAGCCGGCAGTGCTGCAGCAGATCGAGCCCCCCGACGCCGGATGTGATGCGCTGCGGCCAGGCCAGACCGACTGCCAGCGCCGTGCGCATGTCGGGCAGGCCCAGTTGCGCAAGTGTCGAACCGTCGACGAACTCGACCAGCGAATGCACCAGGCTTTGCGGATGCACCAGCACGTCGATGCGTTCGCCGGGAAGGCCGAACAGGTGGTGCGCCTCGATGACCTCGAGGCCTTTGTTCATGAGTGTTGCCGAATCGACCGAGATCTTGGGACCCATCGACCATTTCGGATGGGCGATGGCCTGTTCGGGCGTGATGTCGCGCAACGCGTCGCGCTTGCGGCCGCGGAAGGGGCCGCCGGATGCCGTCAACACGATCCTGCACAGTTCGGGGCGCGCGCCCGAAACCGGCAGGCATTGGAAGATCGCATTGTGTTCGCTGTCGATCGGGATCACGTCCGTGCCCGCATCGCGCGCTGCCGCCATCAGCAGTTCGCCGGCCAGAACCAGCGATTCCTTGTTGGCCAGCAACAGGCGCTTGCCTGCTTTCGCCGCGGCGAGCGTGGATGACAGGCCTGCCGCGCCGACGACGGCGGCAATGACGATATCGCAGGCGTCGCTGCCGGCCATCTCATCGATGGCGTCCGCGCCAGCATGGGCTTTGGTGGACAGTCCGGCGTCGCTCAGACGATCGCGCAGTGCAGCGAACGCAGCCGGGTCGGCGATGATCGCGTGCTCGGGTCGATGCTGCCTGCACAACGCGACCAGTGCCTCGACATTGCTTCCAGCCGCCAGCACGCCAGCGTGGAAGTGATCAGGATGGCGAGCGATGACGTCCAGTGCCGATGCGCCGATCGATCCCGTTGCGCCAAGGACGGCGACGCGCTTCATTGCGCGGGGCCACTGGCCATGGCGGAGCGCATCAAAACCCGAGCCACGCCTTCCCGAGCGCGAACACGGGCAAGGCGGCAATGACGCCATCGATGCGGTCGAGGATGCCACCGTGTCCCGGAATCAGGTGGCCGGAATCCTTGGCGCCAACATGGCGCTTGAGCAGGCTCTCGAACAGGTCGCCGATCACCGAAAACAACACCGCGATGAACGATACCAGCGCCACCAGCGGCAACTGCTGCATGCTCGCGCCCGCCAGCCAACCGCCGATGACGCCCACGGTGATGCCGGCGATCATTCCGCCGATCAGGCCTTCCACCGTTTTATTGGGGCTGATACGCGGACTGAGTTTGTGTTTGCCGATGGCGCGTCCGGCGAAGTAGGCGCCTGTGTCCGCGGCCCAGACAATGGCGATGGCGACCAGCAGCCAGCGATGTCCGTTCGGACGTTCGGCATGGATCAACGCCAGCGCGCACCACGCCGGAATGATCGCAAGCGTTCCCGCCGCAAGTTTGAACGCGCGCGCATGCGTGTCGTGGTCGGAGGCGAAGTCGTAGCGGGTCAGCCACAGCGCGGCCAGCAGCCACCAGATCACGCCGATCACCGTCGCGATGCGGAACAGCACCAGCGTACCCCCCGACGCCGATTGCGATCCCCAGACCAGCGCCACCATCAGGGCAAGGTTGGCGACCATCAGAAACGTGCGCGCGAGCGTGTCATCGATTTCGGCCAGCGCGAACCATTCCCACATCCCGGCCAGGAACATCACGGCGGCCAGCGCGACCAGCCACTGCGTCGGCATGAACAGCATCGCCGCAATCGCCAGGGGCGCCAGGATCATCGCGGTCAGGACACGAAGTTTTGTCATGCGGTATGCGGGTCCGGTAGAGAGGCGATCTGCGCGCCGGTCAGGCCAAAGCGGCGTTCGCGCCCGGCGTAGTCGTCCAGTGCGCGCCGCAGTGTGGCGGCATCCAGCTCCGGCCACAATGTTTCGGTGAACCACATTTCGGTGTACGCCATCTGCCACAAGAGGAAGTTGCTGATGCGCTGGTCGCCGCCGGTGCGGATGAACAGGTCGGGCGCGGGCAGGTCGGACAAGGCCATGTGCGCGTGTACGGCGGCCTCGTCGATCTGTTCGGGATGCAGGCGTCCGGACGCGACCTCTACCGCCAGGGCGCGCGCCGCCAGCACCATGTCCTGTCGGCCGCCATAACTCGCGGCGATGGTGAGCGTGAGGTTGCGGTTGCCGCGCGTCTGGACTTCAGCGCTGTCCATGCGCGACCGGATCTTTTCGGCGAAGCGTTCGCGATCGCCGATGAAGCGCACGCGCACGTCGCGCCGATGCAGTTCATCGACCTCGCGGTCCAGCGCATTCATGAAAAGCTTCATCAAGGCCCCGACCTCGTCCTCGGGCCGGCCCCAGTTCTCGCTAGAAAACGCGAACAGCGTCAGCGCCTCGATGCCTTGCTCGAGGCAGAAGTCGATGCAGATGTTGACTGCGCGTGCGCCCGCTCGGTGACCGATGATCCGCGGCCGCTTGCGACGCTCCGCCCAGCGGCCGTTCCCATCCATGATGACGGCGAGGTGGCGGGGAATGTTCATGCTGGAGGGATCAGCGGGGAGTAGGGGGTTCTGCTGCAGAAAAAATCGGCTTTTTTCCGATTTCTCATTCTCCGTTCCCCACTTCTCTGATCTTCAAACCGCCATCAATTCCAGTTCCTTGGCCTTGACCACATCGTCGATGTCCCTGATCGCCTTGTCGGTCAGTTTCTGGATGTCGTCCTCGCTGCGGCTCTGCTCGTCCTCGGTGATCTTCTTGTCCTTCAAGAGGTCCTTGACCTGCTGGTTCGCATCGCGGCGCACGTTTCTGATCGCCACCTTGCCGTTCTCGCCTTCCGCGTGCACGTGCTTGGACAATTCCTTGCGGCGCTCCTCGGTCAGGGCCGGCAGGTTGATTCGGATCACCGTGCCGGCCGTGTTGGGCGTCAAGCCGAGATCGGAGGCGAGGATCGCTTTTTCGACCGGCCCGACCATCTGTTTTTCCCAGGGCGTGATCGTGAGCGAACGCGCATCGGTGACAGCGACGCTCGCGACCTGCGTCAGCGGCATGTCGGAGCCGTAGTAATTGACCTTGAGATGATCCACCAGCGCAGTCGAAGCACGCCCGGTACGGACCTTGGTCAGGTCGTGGCGCAGGCCCTCGATGCTCTTGGTCATTCGGGTCTGGGCATCTTTCTTGATGTCGTCGAGCATCACGGGCTCCGGCTTAAATGCGTAAGCAGTGGATTATAGGGGATGGCCGGTTCGCGGCCCCGTTCGTGGAAATGGCTTCAGTGGCTAGCGCTGGATCGGTGGGTCCGATCTATCCGGGAGTTGCGGGCGAGACGGTGCGCATGAATCGCTGCCAGCACCAAATGCAACGCTCGGGTGCGAGGCTGCTACGCCATCAACTCAATGCCCGTGCGGCGCACGATCGTGTTTGTCGTGTTCGCAGGCGTCGCCGCGCTCGATCTGCAAGGTGGGATGGTTGATGCCGAATCGGTGATCGAGTTCGTCCGTAATGCGGTCGATGAAGGCATCGTGGTCCGTGTCATCCGGGCGGATCAGGTGCGCCGTCATGGCGATCTCGTTCGCGCCAAGCGACCAGATGTGCAGGTGGTGCACGGC
Organism: Luteimonas sp.; assembly: GCA_039919835.1. Taxonomy (GTDB): domain Bacteria; phylum Pseudomonadota; class Gammaproteobacteria; order Xanthomonadales; family Xanthomonadaceae; genus JALYOU01. The sequence continues at coordinate 3,182 of JBDSEX010000065.1, read as the reverse complement.
GGTGACACCGGGCTGTTCCACGAGCACTGCAAGGACCGCGGCTTGGTCGATCGAGCGCGGCACCGCGTCCATCGCGGCGTTGAACGCATCGCGCAGCAAACCGAATGCACCCGCCGCGACCACCACGCCGATCAGCAACGCGATCGCCGGGTCCAGCCAGGTCCAGCCCAAGGTGAGCATGCCGATTCCCGCGACGACCGCCGCCAGCGACACGGCCGCGTCGGCCACGAGATGCAGGAACGCGCCCCGACGGTTGAGGTCCTGCGCATGGCCATGCCGCATCAGGAAAGCGGCACCCAGATTGACAACGATGCCCACCGCCGCAACCACGATCACCGGCATCGCGGGGATCTCCGGCGGCGCGCTGAAGCGGCGAATTGCTTCCCACGCCAGTGCGCCGGAAAACGCCACCAGCAACAACGCGTTCGCCAGCGGCGAGAGCAGCGTGGCGCGACGCCAGCCATAGGTGTGCCGCTCGGTCGGCTGCCGCCTGGCGACGACGGCCGCGGCCCATGCCAGTCCCAGGCCGAGCACGTCGCCGAGGTTGTGCAACGCGTCCGAGAGCAGGGCAAGGGAATTGGTGGCGAATCCGTAGCCGGCTTCGAGCGCGGTGTAGGCCAGGTTGATCATCGTTACCCACGCAAACGCGCGGGCGGTAGAGCCGTGGGAATCGTGGTGTGCGTGCATGCGGCTATGGTGCGCGATTTTGACCTGCGGACACTATTCCAACCGGTCCAGCGGCGATGCTGCGTGCAGGTATCGACGCACCGGAAGCGGCGGGTGAAACAACGCATGCCCGGATCAGCTGCGCCCCTGCACCAGGGTGCCGATGTTTTCGCCCTTCAAGATGCGCAACAACTGACCCGGCTCGCTCATGTCGAAGATGCGCAGCGGCACGTCGCTGTCGCGGCACAGCGCGAACGCAGCCGTGTCCATCACCTGCAGATCCCGGCTGAGAACCTCGTCGTAGGTCAAGCGGTCGAAGCGCTTGGCGCCTGGATGCTTCTTCGGATCTGCGTCGTAGACGCCGTCGACCTTCGTTGCCTTCAGCAACAAATCCGCCCCGATCTCGATCGCACGCAGCGCCGCGCCGGAATCGGTGGTGAAAAACGGGTTGCCGGTGCCCGCGGCGAATATCACCAGTCGCCCTTTTTCCAGATGGCGGATGGCGCGGCGGCGGATGTAGTCTTCGCACACGTCATTGATCTTGAGCGCGCTCATCACGCGTGCCTTGGCGCCGAGCTTTTCAAGCGCATCCTGCATCGCCAGCGCATTGATCACCGTCGCCAGCATGCCCATCTGGTCGCCAGTGACCCGATCCATGCCTCCGGCCGCCAATCCAGCGCCGCGGAAGATGTTGCCACCCCCCATCACCAGCGCAACCTCTGCCCCTGCCTGCTGCGCCTCGATCACCTCCCGCGCCAGGCGACCGATGACCTTCGGATCGATCCCGTAATCCTCATCCCCCATCAACGCCTCGCCGGACAATTTCAACAGGATGCGGCGATAGGCGAGTTGGGACATGGCGGCCTCGGTGCGGATAAGCGCGGGAATTCTAGCTGATGTGCCCAACAAGCCGCCCCTTCCATACATGCGAGGTGTTCGAGATCGCGCGTCCCCAAGGAGCTGGTAAGCCCGCAAACCCGCACGGAACTTGCCGTATCGACCAAGGCCAGTGCGCGCCGCATCTGCCACAATCCCGCGCCGGCCGGCATGCGGCGCCGAGACTCGACATCCGCAACAAGAGTGTCTTCATGCAACCCAATGGCCTGTCCTTCCACCATCCCGTTTCATTCTGGTTCGGCTGCGCCCTGATTCTCGCGGGCGTGTTCGCGCACCTGCCGATGTTCATGATGGGCCAGCACACGCACTGGCAGATGGTGGGGATGCCGATGACGACCGAAATGTGGGTTGGCATGGCGATCATTCCCATCGGCCTGGCGCTGGCAACTTACGGATTGATGCCACGAATCACGCAGATGCAGCAGTTGCTGCAAGGCGCTGCAGGCAACGCCGGCCGCCACCAGTATTTCCATGTCGCCGACGGCGTGCCTTTGAATCGCGAGCACTGGAAGCTGGTGACGGTGCTGGTGGTCGCGCTTGCCGTGGACGTGATGAAGCCGGCAACGCTGGGTTTCGTCGTGCCCGGGATGAGCGCCGAGTACGGCATCAGCAAGCCGACTGCCAGCCTGCTCGCGCTGTTCGCGCTGACTGGTACGACGGTGGGCTCCATCGTATGGGGCCGCGTAGCCGACGTGTTTGGACGACGCGCGGCGATCCTGCTCGGCGCCCTGATGTTCGTCGGCACCGCGATCTGCGGCGCGATGCCGTCCTTTGAATGGAACCTGGCGATGTGTTTCCTGATGGGCGCCTCGGCCGGTGGCCTGCTGCCCATCACCTTCACCCTCATGGCCGAAACGGTTCCCGCGGCGCATCGGGGATGGCTGCTTGTCGCGCTCGGCGGCATTGGCACTTCGGCTGGTTATCTGCTTGCGGCGGGCGCGGCGGCCACGCTGGAACCGATGTTCAGCTGGCGTGTCCTGTGGCTGCTCGGGCTGCCGACTGGCGCCCTCATCATTGTCCTGTATCGCTTCATTCCGGAATCGCCGCGTTTCCTTTCAAACGCAGGTCTCGGGGATCAAGCGCGCGCCGTGCTGCGCAAGTTCTCGGGCAGTGCGGCCGATGCGATCAAAACCGATGATCCGGTGCATCCGGGCGCCGTGATGATCGACGAGCAGCACCCGGTACTCGGCATGCGCCAGCTCATGCGCGGCCGGCACGCGAACCTCACCTCGGGATTGCTGATGTGCGGCCTGGCGTGGGGGCTTGCGAATTTCGGTTTCCTGCTGTGGTTGCCGGTCAACCTCACCGAACTCGGCATCGATCCAAAAGGAGCCAGTGCGCTACTCGCCAAATCCGCGGTGATCGCGCTGCCCGGCATCGCCGTTGTGATCTGGCTGTACCACCACTGGAGCAGTTTCAAGTCGCTGGTGCTGTTCATCGGCCTGAGCACGCTGTCGTTGCTTGCGTTTTTCGCAATGGGGGCACTGCAAATGCATTCGGAAACGATGACCATCGTCGCCACCGTGTCGCTGTTGATCAGCATCAGCGGTGTCATCGCGATGCTGATCCCGTATGCCGCCGAAATCTATCCGGTGCATTTGCGCGGCACCGGTTCCGGG
>JBDSEX010000048.1:0-6234 GCA_039919835.1 Luteimonas sp. | reverse complement strand
TTTCACCCGGGCGAACACGCAAGCGATTGCCCGGATGCACATGTTCGAGCGGAACGTCTTCTTCGGTACCGTCATCGTTGACGCGCCGAGCGGTCTTGGGCGCAAGGCCGAGCAATGCCTTGATTGCGGCGGAGGTTTTCGAGCGCGCGCGCAGTTCGAGCAGCTGCCCGAGCAGCGTCAACGACACGATCACCGCGGCCGCCTCGAAGTACACCCCGACACGACCATGTTCGCGGAACGAGGCCGGGAACAGGTCCGGTGCCAGCGTCGCAACGACGCTGTAACCGAATGCCGCAGCCACGCCGATGCCGATCAGCGTGAACATGTTCGGGTTGCGTGTGCGGATTGACGCCACGCAGCGCTCGAAGAACGGCCAACCCGCCCACAGCACCACCGGCGCGCTCAGAGCGAACTCCAACCAGGTGCGGGCTTCGGTCGTCAGGAAGGTGATGCGGTGACCGAGCATGGCCAACGCCAGCACGATGACCGTCAATGGCAATGTCCACCAGAAGCGCCGGCTGAAATCGCGCAGTTCCGGGTTGTCGTCTTCCTCGAGACTCGGCATCTCCGGCTCCAGTGCCATGCCGCAGATCGGACAGGTGCCTGGGCCTTCCTGCCGGATTTCCGGATGCATCGGGCAGGTGTAGATCGTCCCGATGGGTGCCGACACCACCGGGACAGTGGTGGATGCCGCCAGATACTTCGCGGGATCGGCGGTGAAACGTTCGGCGCAGCGGGCCGAGCAGAAGTGGTAATCGCTTCCCGCGTGCACGGCGTGATGCGGCGTGGTGTGCGGGTCGACCTGCATGCCGCAGACGGGATCCGTGACGGTCGTGGTTGGGCCGGGAGATGCATCTTTTGGGGCAGCAACAGATCTGACTCCGGCATCGACACCCTTCATTTCGGAAAGGTAATGATCCGGCGCGCCGACAAAACGGTCGCGGCAGCGAGCCGAGCAGAAGTAATAATCCGCGTGCGCATGTGTCGCGCGGTAAGGCGTACTTGTAGCGTCGACACTCATGCCGCAAACCGGATCGATGGCCGAACGGACGGCGGAAGCCGTTGAATCTGTCGAGTCTTCGTCTTTCATCGGTGTGCGCGGTGCAGGCGGGCCTGGGGAATGCATGTTCATGCGTTGTCCTCGACCAGCGCATGGAGGATCGGGCATTGGGCGAGCGCGCCGTGGCCAGGACACGCTTCCACGAGTGTTTTGAGCCCGTCGCGAATCCGCGTGAGTTCGATCAGCTTCGACTCGACATCGGCCAACTTTTCACCTGCGACAGCTTTCAGTTCCGCCATGTCGTCGTCGCGATGATCGGAGAGCTTCAATAAATCCCGGATCTCGATCAGCGTAAAGCCGAGCGCCTTCGCGCGACGTACGAAGCGCAAGCGCGCGACGTCGTTGGGGTCATAGTGCCGGTAGCCCGAAGCCATTCGCTGGGGCGCGGGCAGGAGGCTTTGCCGTTCGTAGTAGCGAACGGTGTCAATGTTTACGCCGGCACGCCTGGCAAGTTCACCGATCTTCATGGGAGCGAACCTTCTGGATGACAGGAGAAGTCTGGGGTATGGACCCAGGTCCAGTGTCAAGCATTTTTTCGTGCCTCCCCAACGCCCACCGAAACCATCCCTGTCTTCTGACCTTTTTCTTGGGATTGAACAGCTATCCAAAACACAAAGGGCATTTCGATCAGCACAAAGACATCTCTGCTCGCCGTCGCCGTTACCAGGGTTTCGCTGCTCGCATTGAAGGCCGCCATGCCCATGCATGTGGAGCGTGCGCTTGTGCGTTGCTGCCTTGCACATTCAGGGAGGTGATTTTCTGACGTGCGCCCCGGTACGGGTGCAGTGCAGCATGCAACCCTGCGCCTATCACCCTATATTCGAAAAACGGCATGAAGATCCTGCCGTCACTCGCCTGGAACAGGGGCTCAGGCATTCACTCTCATGGATTAGGGGAATAGAAAATGAAGCTCAATCGTCTTGCGGCCGCCGTCATTGGCGTCGCCGTAGTGCTGACCGTATCGCTCGCCGCCAACGCGAGCCACAGCTGGAACAACTACCACTGGGCGCGCAACACGTCCTCGTTCAACCTGCAGGTCATCGACAGCAACAGCACCAGTTGGGATGATGAGTTGGGCTTGGCGCTCTCGCAGTGGTCGCAGTCCAGCAAGCTCAACATGAACATCACCAGCTACGATTCTTCCTCTACCGCACGGCAGCAGTGCCGCCCGGTCGCAGGCAAGGTCCGTTCGTGCAACTACGCGTACGGCCAGAATGGCTGGCTTGGCCTGGCTTCGATCAATCTCGACAGCCGTGGCCATATTTCCCAGGGTACGTCAAAGATGAACGACAGTTATTCCTCGTCGTTCTCGAGCCAGAACCAGCGGCGTCACGTGATGTGCCAGGAATTGGGACACACCTTGGGTCTGGGACATACCAGCGAAAATGGATCGACCCAGAACACCTGCATGGACTACTCCACGTCGTCCACCAGCACTGCCCCCAACTCGCACGACTACAACCAGCTATCGTCGATCTACGGCCACCTGGATACCTACAACAGCTATAGCGGCGCCGCGCTCACCACGGCCTCGCAAAAAGCGATGGCAGGTCCGCTACCGATCGGCATCATGGTGCGCAAGGGCGTATTCGACGAACTCTGGGCGGCACCCGATGGCAAGGGCGGCACCTGGGTGCATCACATCACGCTGGCTCCGGGCTTCGAGCACACCGAACTTCTTGACGGAGAGTGATGCTCCGGTTCTCAAAAGAAACGCCGGGCTTGCCCGGCGTTTTTACTTTCGCTCGCAACTTAATGGTTAAGCCCCCTGTTGCAGTACGGCATGACCCCGAGGAGCAAGACCTGTAAGTTCCAGAGGTGTAATTCCGGCTGTCATATCGACTGCCATCCCCCGGCTGTTGTTTAGCTGACACACAAAGGATCACTCCACAATGAAAATGACCCGTCTTGCTGCCGCCGTGCTTGGCGTCGCTGCCGTAGCTACCGCCGCATTGACCGCAAACGCCAGTCATAGCTGGAGCAACTACCACTGGGGGCGTACCTCACAGGACTTCCCGTTGCAGGTGATCGACAGCAACACCCCTGACTGGGATGGCGAGCTTGCGCAGACGATGTCCGATTGGTCGAAGTCGACAGCCTTTAATCTATCCATCACAGGTCGCGACGATTCGAGCCGCACCCGCAGGCGCTGCGTTGCAGTGCAAGGCAAGATCCGGTCGTGCAATTCCGCCTATGGCAACAACGGCTGGTTGGGTTTGGCGTCGATCAATATCAGTGGTGACCACATCACTCAGGGCACTTCAAAGATGAACGACAGCTATTCCGCGCAGTTTTCAGTGCAGAACGAGCGGGATCACGTGATGTGCCAGGAGATCGGACACCTGTTCGGCCTGGGCCATACAAGTGAAGATGGTTCCTCGCAGAACACTTGCATGGACTATTCGCAGTCAGCCACCAGCACGCGTCCTAACCAGCATGATTACGACCTGCTGGCGTCCAAGTACGCCCATCTGGACAGCGTCAACACCTACGCAACCAGTTTGGCAGCGACCGCGTTGACTCCGGAGCAACGCTCGATGGCGGGTCAGAACCCGATGGGCGTCCGCGTCCACAAGGGCGTGTTCACTGAAGTCTGGGCCGCAAGCGATGGCAAGGGCGGCACCTGGATCCACCATGTCACGCTCGCCGCTGGCCATGAGAACACCGACGTACTCCATGATTGATCACTAATACGGGTAAGTAAAAAACGCCGGGTTCGCCCGGCGTTTTTTTATTTTCGGCATGTGCAATGCAGCTGCAATCAATTTTCGGCAGGTGCAGCCATGACGACCCCGGTTAATCCGCAGTTGCGCACGGGTGTCGTCGACCCGAACTGCTCTACCTGCGACACCACGAGTTCCGTGCCGCCCGCCGATCGCACGCCTGACAAACGCACGTACACCGGTGTGTTTTCGTCAAGGCCAAACTCCCGGGCCTTGTCACGAAGCTCAGCCGACCCGGACACGCGCAGTTGCTTCGATTGTCCGCACGACTGGAACAGTCCCTGCCCTGCCCGCTCCATGTACCAGCCCGCGTGGGATTTACTTTCGGCCGCCAAGGGTTGCGCCGTGGTTTCGGTCCCAGTGCGTGGCGCAGCACTTTCAGTCACAGGTCGATGTTCGGCCACCGCTGCGGGCTCGCTTTGCGCCTCAGGTCCATTGGCCTCGGGTTTCTCCGAGACGCCGCAACCCACCATGACGGCACATGCCGCAAATCCGATCAACCACCGTGACGTTTTCGATTGCATGTTCATCTCCTTGGATTGGAAACAATAAAGGCTGCCCACTTGCTCGACGTTTCGTCCATACGCGTGCGCCCACGGTACGACAGGATGCTTCTACCGCCATGGCTGGGCATGCATCCGCGCATGGGCATGGTTTGAATGAATTGTCAGGCGTTAGTGACGCGACACCTCTGCTGGTTGAGCACGGATATCCTTGATCAGGAACTCCATCTCGCCGATCTCCCGGCGCTGGGCTTCGATGATTCCATCCGCCAGCTTGCGGACACGTGGGTCGGTGATGTGGGCACGCTCGCTTGTGAGGATTGCAATTGAGTGGTGCGGAATCATCGCCTTCATCCAGGCCATATCTCCTACAGTTGCCTGGCTGCGAACCAGCCACAAACCCAAACCCATCAGGGCCACGCTGCCAACGACGATTGACAAATTGGCCTTTTTGTCTTGATACATGTTGCGCATGAAAAAGAGCATTACCAAGGCCATCGAGCCGGCCATGATGAAGGTCATGAACATGCGGGTTTGGCTAAACCAGACATGGCCAAGCTGATAGGTGTTGAGGTACATCAAGCAGAACATCAGTGCGGAAGAGACCACGATCATGAGGACGAAGTTTCTGTACGGATGCATTGCGTTCTCCTGTGAGGTCCAAGACGAAATAGCTTTCCAGACTGTCGACGTCGGCAGCGCCGGCGTCGACACAACGGATCAGGCCGCCATCGCCCGGCAAGCCTCAGCGCAGCGACGGCAGGCCTCCGCACACTTCTGGCAGTGCTCCATGTCGTGCGCGGCGCATTGTTCGGCGCACCAGTCGCAGATTTTTGCGCATAGCGCGCAGATTTCCTTTTGGAAGGGACTATTGCGCGCCATCGCGTCTGCGCACAGACGGCAGATGGCAGCGCATTCGATGCAGCAGGCGGGACAGTCATTCATGCTTTCCTTGCCGACCATGTGGCCGAAACAGTTGCCGCATTCGGTCGCGCAGTCGTTGCAGGCCGCAATGCAGTCGCGGATGGCCTGGGTCAGGTGGTGGCTCATGATATTTCTCCTTGTGGATGGATGAGTTGTTGTACGGGTTTTCCCCCGCGCGCCTGTCGGCACGCCCCTCTTGTCCTGTCTAATGTCGAGCGAAACTCGTGGTGGAACCATCGCGCCCCACCAGTTCCACCGTATAGGGTTGTGTCGTGCCATCCGGCATTTCCATCCCCGGCGAACCCGCCGGCATTCCCGGAATGACCACACCCTTGGCATCTGGCTTTTCTGTCAGCAGTCGTTTGATGTCGTCCGCTGGAACATGGCCTTCCACGAAATAGCCGCCGACTTCCGCCGTATGGCAAGAGCCCTTCCCCACGGGCACCCCGACGTGTTGCTTGATCGGGTTGAGGTTGTCTTCGTTGTGCACGTCGACTTCAAACCCGTTCTTGCGCATGTGCTCCACCCAGCTCGCACAGCAGCCGCAACTCGCACTTTTGTGGACGACGACCGGCGGCAGATGCATCGACCGCTTCGCAGCAATCACAGGGGTGATCGTTGGCGCTGTGGCGCGGTTTGATTCGGTCGCAGCCGGCTCGGGGCTGCGTGCGCACGCAGGCAACGCAAACGCAAGGCACAACGGCAGTCCGACGCGCCGCAAGCCTGGTGTCGACAAGAATGTTCGCATGACGATGCCCTCTTCTCAGCGTTTCGGTCGCGACGACCAATGGATGTGGACGATGCGCCAGTCGGCCCCTGTCTGCTTCAACACCATTGTCTCGGTGCTGAGCAAAGTCATCGGTTTGCCGTCCTTGCTGGCGTGCAATTCGCTTTCGCTGCCGACCCATGCAAGACCGCCTTCGATCCGCGCCCGGCGATCCTTGAGCTGACTGTGCGTGCCATTGAGGAACTGCGCATCGGCGATGGCGTGGTGCCCCAGGTATTCCGCGCGGCTGCGCTCGGC
>JBDSEX010000315.1:0-3773 GCA_039919835.1 Luteimonas sp. | reverse complement strand
TCAATGTCATGGCGCAGGTCGCCAAGCCGTTGAGCGACGAGGAGATCCAGTCGCTGGCGAGCTATCTGCAGGGCCTGCATGACCGCAGCGACGAGGCCAGCCCCGAGCAGGTGGCCGCGGCGATGTCAGCGCCTGCGCCCGCACCGGTCGCGGCGCCCACTGCCCCGACGACGGGCGAGGCGACCGAACCCGCCGCAGCCAGGTCAAACACCACTGCGCACTAAAACTCCCTTGATGCTGCGAACTTCCACGCGTCCCACCTGTCGAAGCCTTCACAGCCTTGATCAATCCGCCGGCCCACTCTTGCGGCCGGCGTTTCTTTGTCCGAGATTGCGGTCCTTTCCAGCCTTCGCCCGCCAGGTGTTTTGCTCCAATCGTTCCTCCTGTGCTTCGACAGGCTCGGGATGAGTGCAGCGGAAATCCGGTAGCGCGTTCCAAGTTGATTTTTCCGTCTTGATCCAACCCATCCCGGAGTGATTGTGATGAACAAGCGCCTAGCCCTGCTGTTGCTGGTCCTGCTGCCGATGATGGCGTGCAACAAGAACAAACAAGACGATGCCGCGGTTGCGCCGATCGACGCCGCCACGCCCACCGCCGAGTCCGGGACGGCTGCCGCCGAGGCCACCACCGCACCCGTTGCCGAAGATCCGAACATCGCTGCCGCCGCCGATGCCATCGCCGCATCCGCAGCCAGCGCCGCCGCCGCTGGTCCCGCCCTGGTTCCGGGCACCGACTACATCGAGATCGCCAACGGCCAGCCCTACCGTCCGCTCGACGGCAAGGTCGAAGTGGTCGAAGTGTTCGCCTACTGGTGCGGCCATTGCGCCAGCTTCCAGCCGCTGGTGGACGCGTGGAAGCGCAAGCTGCCAGCCGATGTCCGCTTCACCTACGTGCCGCTGGCCGGTGGTCCCGCGGACACGCTGGCACGCGCGTATTTCGCCGCGGAAACGGCGGGCCAGCTGGACAAGACCCATAACGCGATCTTCAACGCGATCCACCTGACCCGCTCGCTTTCCCAGCGCCCGACGCCCGAGGAAATCGCCACGCTGGTCGGCAAGCAGGGCGTGGACGGCAAGACGTTCACCAATGCGATGAATGGATTCGCCATTGGCGGCCATCTCAACCGCGCCCAGCAGTTCGCCATGCGCAGCGGCGTGGAAGGCACGCCGACGTTGATCGTCGACGGCAAGTATCGTGTCGTGGGGAAGACGCTGGAAGATACGCTGCGCGTCACCAACCAGTTGATCGTCCAGCAGCGCGCGGCGAAACCCTGACGCTTTCACGGCGTACGTTCATCGCGCTGGCCGACAATGACGCTGCACGTATTTGGTCCTCCCCATGTTTTGTCTTTGCGCCACGGGCGCAGGTTGATTCCATGAGCAATCGATTCCTGTCGTCGTTCCTGCTGCTGTTCGTTACCACCATGACCTGGGCAGCGCCGCCATCGCCCGCGCTCGTGGCCGGCACCGACTACGAGATCATCGAGAACGGCACACCGTTCGAGCCCCTCGCCGGGAAGATCGAAGTGGTCGAGGTGTTTGGCTACTGGTGCCATGTCTGCGCCGACTTCCAGCCTTTGGTTGATCCCTGGAAACGCACGCTGCCCAAGGATGTGCGATTCACCTATGCGCCGCTGGAAGCCATGCCGGGCGACCAGTTCGCACGCGGTTACTACGCCGCCAAGACCACCGGCGCGTTGACGCGCACCCACAATGCGGTCTTCACCGCCGTCCACGCACAGCGCACGCTGCCCAAGAATCCAACTGCGGCCGAGCTCACCGGGTTCTACGTCGCGCGTGGCGCCAACGCCCAAACCTTCGCCACCGCGCTGCAGAGTGAAGCCACCACCGCCAGCGTCAGGCGCGCGCGCGAGTTCGCCGTGCGCAGCAACGTACCGGGCACGCCTTCGGTGATCGTCAACGGCAAATACCGCGTGCTGGGCCGCAGCCTGCAGGACATGCTGCGCATCACCGATGCATTGATCGCGCAGATCCGTCTTGCACAAGGGTCCGCGGCCAAGCGCTGAGGCGCGCGTTCGTCGCCGCTCCAGGCCTACTACCGGATGAGCAAAGCCAAGACGAAACGCCGGCTCAAGCTGCTCAGCGCCAACATCCAGGCCGGCTCCAGCACGCGACGCTACAGCGACTACGCCACCCGCAGCTGGTCGCACGTGCTGCCGGCTGGCAACAAGCGCGGCGCGCTGGACACGATCGCGCAGCTCGCCAGCGAGCACGACATCGTCGGGCTGCAGGAAAGCGATCCCGGCAGCTGGCGTTCCGGCTTCACCAACCAGACCCACTATCTTGCCGAACAGGGCGGCTTCAATTACTGGAGCCACCAGCCCAACCGCCGCGTCGGCCACGTCGCGTCCAGCGCCAATGGCCTGTTGAGCAAACTCGAACCGGTTGAAGTCATCGACCATCCCCTGCCCGGCCGCATCTCGGGACGCGGCGTGCTGATGGCGCGTTTCGGCGATGGCGACGAAGGCCTGACCGTGGCCATCGCGCACCTGTCGCTCGGGGCGCAATCGCGCCACTCGCAACTGTCGTTCATCGCCGAATTGTTGTCCGACTCTCCGCACGCGGTGTTGATGGGCGATTTCAACTGCACGCACGATTGTCCGGAAATGCAGATCCTTTACCGGCAGACCCGGTTGCAGCCGCCGATGGTGACCGTCCCCACGTTCCCCAGCTGGCGTCCACTGCGCGCGATCGACCACATCCTGCTGTCCAAGGATCTCGATTGCGCCTCCTTGAAGGCCTTCCCCGCGGCCTTATCCGATCACCTGGCGCTTTCGATCGAGCTCGACGTCCCGCAAGCAGCCTTGCGCTGACGACCGCGCCCATCGCAGGAGCGGTTTCCCTCGTCGCGATCGAGTGCGCCTGCAGCGGGGCACGCCGGCGTCTCGGTTCCCTTTTTTTTCATGGGAATGCCGGTGTGCGATCAGCGCCTCCCCGTTTTCACCCGCCGTACAAGAAGCCAGCGCCCACCAGCACCAGGAACACGGCGAAGGTCCGCTTCAGCGCCGGCCCGCTGATCGCATGCGCCAGCCGGGTGCCGAAGGGCGCCGCCAGCACCGACGCAATCGCCACCCCGATTGCCGCCGGCAGATAGACATAGCCCACCGCGTCAGCCGGCAATGCTCCCGCGGGCGCATGCCATGCGTAGCCCAGTGCGCTGGCGATGCCGATCGCAACGCCGCACGCCGACGACGTGCCAACCGCTCGCACCGGCGCAACACCGCGAGATACCAGCAACGGAACCGTCATGCTCCCGCCGCCGATGCCGACCCCGGCCGACACCGCGCCGATGCCGAAACCCGCCGCGCTCATTGCCACGCCACGCGGGACGATGCTCGCGTCATCGAGAGGCGCCTTGTTTTTCCCGAAGCTCAATTGCGCCGCTGCAAGGAAACAGTAACCGGCGACGGACATCCGCAGCACCTCCGCGCTCAAGCCGATCGCGACCCAACTTCCGAGCCAACCACCGAGCAGCAGTCCCGGCGCCATCCACGCCACGGTTGGCCACGACACACTGCCGCGGCGATGATGCGCATATGCAGATGATGCAGCGGTCATGATGATGCTCGCCATCGAGCTGGCGAGCGCCGCATGCATCACGGCGTCCTTCGGCACGCCATGCAGGGGCAGCAGCCACACCAGGGCCGCCACCAGGACCAAGCCGCCGCCAACGCCCAGCAGGCCCGCAAGTACGCCGGCAGCCGCGCCGAGCAGTGGAAACATCCAGAACCCGTCCATCACTGCATGTCCGGC
>JBDSEX010000280.1:0-4333 GCA_039919835.1 Luteimonas sp. | reverse complement strand
CCATCCGCGAACTGCTGCGCGAAGGCCAGGAAGTGGTGGTGCAGGTAGACAAGGAAGAACGCGGCAACAAGGGCGCGGCCCTGACCACGTTCATCTCGCTGGCCGGCCGCTACATGGTGCTGATGCCGAATTCGCCGACCGCGGGCGGCGTCTCGCGCCGCATCGAAGGCGACGACCGTGCCGCACTGAAGGAAGCGATGGACAGTTTGGTGATCCCCGACGACATGGGGGTCATCATCCGCACGGCCGGCGTCGGCCGCGACGCCGAAGAACTGCAGTGGGACCTGGATTACCTGCTGCACGTGTGGAAGGCGATTGCCGAAGCCGCATTGACCAAGCCCTCGCCGTTCCTGATCTACCAGGAATCTCGTCTGATCATTCGCGCGTTGCGTGACTACATGCGCGCCGACGTGGGCGAGATCCTGGTCGATACCGACGAGATGTACGAGGAGGCTCGCGAATTCGTGCAGCAGGTCATGCCGCACAACCTGCGCAAGCTCAAGCACTACCAGGATCCGATCCCGCTGTTCAACCGCTTCCAGATCGAGTCGCAGATCGAGAATGCGTACGAGCGCCAGGTCCGCCTGCCGTCGGGCGGTTCCATTGTGGTGGACCAGACCGAAGCGCTGACCGCGATCGACGTCAACTCCGCCCGCGCGACCAAGGCCGGCGACATCGAGGAAACCGCCTTCCAGACCAATGTCGAGGCGGCGGAAGAAGTCGCGCGGCAGATGCGCCTGCGCGACCTGGGCGGACTGGTGGTCATCGACTTCATCGACATGAACTCGAACAAGCACCAGCGCGACGTCGAGAACCGTCTGCAGAACGCGTTGAAGTTCGATCGTGCGCGCGTGCAGATCGGGCGGATCTCGCGCTTCGGCCTGCTCGAACTGTCGCGCCAGCGGTTGCGCCCGTCGCTTGGCGAATCCAGCCAGCTGGTGTGCCCGCGTTGCGAAGGCCACGGCCGCATGCGCAGCGTCGAGTCGCTGTCGCTGTCCATCATCCGCGTCGCCGAGGAACACGCGATGAAGGAGAACACGGGACAGGTGCTGGTCCAGGTGCCCGTCGAGATCGCCAACTACCTGCTCAACGAAAAACGCCGCGCCTTGAGCGAGATCGAGCAGCGCCACGACGCTCCCATCGTGATCGTCGCCGACGAACAGCTCGAAACGCCGCACTACGAAGTGACCCGCGTGCGTGAGAACGAGCTAGGGGAGGAAACCGCGCGCCCGAGCTATCAGCGCGGCACGCCGCGCAAGCTGCCGACGCATGCCTTGACCAAGTCGCACCTCAACATTCCGGATCTCCCGGCCGTGACCAATGTGCGTCCGTCGCAGCCCGCGCCGTTGCGCGAGCCGCGCGAAGTGCGCGAGGAACCTGCGCCCGCCCCGGTCTTGCCGGTGATGGTGGCGGCCACGCCGAAGGCGGGCTTGTTTGCGAAGTTCATGTCGTTCTTCGGCACCGAACAGACCCCGCAGACGCCTGACGTTCCACAATCTCCTCGCCCGCAGGAGCTGCGCGGCCGCAATGAGCGCAACGGCCAGCGCCGCGATCAGCGCAACGGCGGCAGGCCGCAGCGTGAAGGTCGCCGCGACGAGCAACGCCGCAACCAGCCTCAGGCGGCGCAAAGCCAGGCGCAATCCGCGCAGCCTTCGCAGCCTGCACAGCCAGCCAGACAACAGCAGGCGAAACAGGCCCAACCGCAGGCGCAAAACGCGGCTAGGCCACCACGCCAACAACCGAAGCGGCAAGACGGCGCGCCGCGTCAGGCGCGCGGCGAGTCGGTGACCGGAGACCATCCAGTCGCGACCGATGCATCGCAGCTGGCTGCGGCGCCGGCTGATCCGGTGAATGTGCTTGCCGGGGTCGTGGCGAACGCTGGCCAGGCCAATGGTGCGCAGACCGATGTTACCCAAACCGCGCAACTTCCAGCTGAGACAGAATCTCCCGCGACCATGGCGGCCGATGCAGTCGCTGGCAACGATGACGGTTCGGCTGAAGGCGCACGCCGTCGCCGTGGCCGCCGCGGTGGCCGTCGTCGTCGTCGCGGTGGTGCGGAAGGCGCAACGGACGGCGACAGCGAAAACGCTGCGAACGACGATGCGCATGACAGCGAAGTCGCGGTCGCGCAGCGTTCGCAGCCGGAATTCGATTTTGACGACGAGGAACCGGCGGTGGCGGGAAATCCGCTGAACGCTCCGGGTGCTGCAACGGCCGTGGACGGTGAACGTGCGTCAGGATCCGACACGTTGCCGCTTGTGCAGGCACCGCCGGCAGTCGTGGGAACGTACCCAGTTTCTCAGAGCGCGGAATCGCCCGCCCTTGCCGCCTCGCCACAGGCGACGACCGATGAACCGGCAGCGGCGAGGAGCGCTTCAGCACCTGCAGTTGCGGCAGCTGAAGCGGTGCATGAGGTTGCCGGAAACATCCGCTTCGATGACAACCTGTTCGATGGCAGTGGTCTCGATGCGGATCGCATTGATGGAACCAGCCGCCCGCCCGTAGCCGTCGAACACGCACCCGAAGCATCAGCGCTGCAGGAAAGCGTTCCGGCAACTGCCACCCAGGCTGTCAGTCCAGAAGTTGCAAAGCCGGTGGCGGAGCCGTCGAAGCCGCGCAGCAACGCACGTCCATCGGCGGCATCGCAGGGCGAGATCATCCAGTCCCTGCCCTTGTCCGCAGCGATCGCAGTGTCGCTGGCGGAGTCGGCCTACCGTCCGGCGACAAGGACGACACCGGCGCCCTCGCCCTCGCCTGCACGGACAGCGGCAGCTGCACAGGCAGAGCCGAACCCCGGCTTACCCGCCAACACGTCTGCGGCGACAGACAATGTTGCACTGGCCATGGCGCCGGACGACCTGGGCTCAGCGACGGATGTGGAAACCGCGTCCAGCATCGATGCCGCGGTGCGCACGCCAGGATTGTTTGATGAAGTCGCTGCCGTCAACGAAACGCCGGCCGACGCGGCTGTTCAGATCGTGTCCACGCAAGACGATGCAACGGCCGCTTCACAGCCGGGTAGTGAACGGGGCGCATGAGCCTGCCTCCTCCTCCCTTCCGAGGGAGGAGGAACCCTGTTACATCGCCTGCGCGGGATCGCTCAGTCCGTGTTGCCCGGCAAGTCGCGCCAGCGCGATGGCATCCTGGATACCGAGCTTCTCGAACAACCGCGTCTTGTGCGTGTTGACCGTCTTGGCGCTCAGGCTAAGGCGCCTCGCGATGTCTTCCTGCCGCAGTCCTTGTGTCAGCAGCAGGGTGATCTCCATTTCGCGCGGCGACAGCGCATCGAACGGCGAATCGCTGCCGTCGATTCGGGACAGCGCCAGGTTCTGTGCAATGCCGCTGGCGAGGAAGCGTTTACCGCGAGCCACATCGCGAACCGCGCGCAGGAGTTCCGCCGCATCGCCGCTTTTGCCCACGTAGCCCGATGCGCCCGCCTGCAGCAGTCGCCTGGGCATGGGACCGTCTTCCAGCACTGAAACGATGATCACGCGCGCACCGTAGTCGCCCTTGACCACCCGTTCGGTGACTTCCAGTCCACTGACGCCGGGCAGGTGCAGGTCGCACAGCACCACGTCGGGTTTTAGTTTGCGGATCAGCGGCAGTGCGGCCTCACCGCTGTCGGCCTCACCCACGATTTCGATATCGACTTCGTTGCCGAGGATCAACTTCATCCCGGTACGCACCAGCGCGTGGTCGTCGACCAAGAACACACGTGTCGCCATCCTAGCTACCCCTTCCATTTATCGAGCATGTCGTCGACAAGCGATGAGCCTAGAGGCGGAGGTGGGCGGTGGCAAGCCTGCAACTCTGCCCACCCCCGACATCACCTGCTCCCAGCCCACCGCGACCGAGGCCTGCCGCGGGGCGGCCTGCTCGGTTCCCAAACTTCCCGCACATGCTTGCAGCGGGACGTCGACTCCACAAACGTGAAGCCCATGTGCACGCATTCGCGACAAGTCTTGCGCTAGCGTGGACTGGCTGTTAATTGAAGCTTCCTGCTCCGACTCCAACGCTCCAGGGGAAATGCGTGACCAGCGAAACCACGACCCGTCGCCGTCGCAGCGTACCGATCCAAGACACGGAGCAGCGGGCACTCGACCCCATGCAGGAGCTACTGGCGGCGATGCATGCCGTCGCCAATGGCGACTTCTCCGTGCATCTGCCGCTGCATTGGGATGGCGTTGCCGGAAAGCTGGCGGAGACGTTCAACGAGATCGTCCTGGCCAACCGCCGTCTGTGCCACGACCTGGCGCGTGTCGGCGATAAAGTTGGCCGCGAAGGCCAGACCCGGCAACGATTGGCACCGGCCAACCGGCAAGGCGCGTGGGCC
>JBDSEX010000089.1:0-6331 GCA_039919835.1 Luteimonas sp. | reverse complement strand
GGTGGCCACTGAGATCAGTGAACAGTTGTTGTACCGCTTGTTTGGCCGGCAGGGTGATCCCGTCCGGCGCCTAGCCTTTGATGGGTCAGAAGTCCCCGCCGCCGCCGGAATCGCCGCGCCCCATTCGTCCAACTGGGACGGCATCTGGGTGTACTTCGCCGCCACCGCGATGGGCCTGGACGTACGCATCCTCGGCAAGCCGGTCCTGTTCCGCATCCCGGTGTTGAACTTCATCCTGCGTCGCTACGGCGGCATCCCGGCCGACCAGTTCGCCGAGCGCAACATGCTTGAGCATGCCAGTACGCTGTTCCGCGAGTCGGACCAGCTCTGGCTGGGACTGGCGCCCGAAGGGACGCGCAAGCAGGTGCTGCGCTGGAAGATCGGCTTCTGGAAGATCGCGCGACAAGCGGACGTGCCAGTCGTGCTGGTGTACCTGCACTATCCGGACAAGGTGGTCGGCGTGGCCGGCACGTACCTGCCGACCGATGACATGCGAGGCGACATCGAGAAAATCCGCGCGTCGTACGCGCCGTGGCAAGGCAAGTACCACGGCGCTTGAGGAATCCGCCTGGGTGCGCTTGCGGAACGGGCATCTGCGCGGTGCGATCACACGGCAAAGTCTTCCGGCAGGTTCAAGAGACGTCGATCAGCGATCATCTCCGCCAAACAAAAACGCGAAGCGCAAGGACGGGGCGATCCCACGGCGAGTCCTTCGAGCCGCATCAACAAGCATTGATCAGCAGGCAACGCCGCCCAACAACAAGCAGCGCGCAAGGAAATTCATCGCGCCCGGATCAACGCTTGACCGGCGCTGCGCGCTGCGTCTCCGTCACGTCGGGCAACGTCACCTTGAACTTGATTGCCGCCAGTTGCTCCGGCGCCTTGCCTCGCGAGCGCAGGAACTGCAACCAGCGCGGGTCTCGGTGGAGTTTGGCGAACATGGGTTCAATCGCGACCATCGGCAGGCCCGAATCGTTGAAGTCGACCGCCTTGCCGAGCCATGTGAACGCACTGTCCGCCTCGCCTCGCCACGCTTGCACGTAGGCGATGTTGAAGGCCGCGTCCTTTTCGTACTTTGCGATGATCTCTGCCAGCACGGCATCGGATTTTTTTCCGTCGCCAAGCGTGTGGTAGGCCATCGCCTGGCCGAACAGGCGAAACGCCTCGAACGGCTCCTGCCCGAATTCCGTCAATGCCGCCTGCGCATTCCCCTTCCTCAGCAACGCCGTGCCGATGGTGTAGTGCGTAATGATCTGCTCCGGCTCCATGGCGAGCGCGGTACGACACGCCGCGATCGCCTCGTCCAGGCGCCCGGCCTGCACATAGGCGAGGCCCAGTTGCGAGTAGGCGTTGGACAGCATCGGATCGCGCGCAACCATGTATTCGTTGAGCGCAACCGCCTCGTCGACGTGGCCGAGGCTCTTGGCGATGTCTTCGGCCCCGCCGAGGATGTTGAGGCTGTCGGGGTCCAGCGACAACGCGCGTTGCATCTGGCGCGCGGCAGCCGCCGTGTCGCCATCGTGGACGAACGAGATCAATGCCAGCAGGGCATGGGCGTACCCATCCCCGGGATCCAGGGCAATGGTTTTGTTCGCGGTTTCGCGCGCCAGCCGGAAACCCTGCTCGGCGGGGATCAGGCCCAGTGCGGCCTGGGCGCTGTAAATGTTCGTCAGCAGGTTCAATGCGGCGACGAACGCAGGATCGATCCCCAACGCCTCCTTCAGTAACCCGATCGATTCCTCATAGGACTCCGCTTCCTCCCGCCGGGAAATGGCCAACGCCTGCAGGTACAACGTGTAGGCCTTTGGATCTGTTTCCCGCTGCTTCGGTGCCTTCCCGAGCAGCTTGAGTTTCAATTGCTCCACCACGGCCGCGGCGATCTCGTCCTGGATCGCAAAGATGTCGTCCATCGGGCGGTCGTACGTTTCCGACCACAGGTGCGTATCGGAACGCCCGTCGATCAGCTGCGCGGTAATCCGGACCTTGTTGCCCGACTTGCGTACCGAGCCTTCGAGGATGTGCGCGACATTGAGTTCCTTCGCCACCGTGGGTATGTCGACCTCCTTGCCCTTGTACGAAAATGCCGACGAACGCGAGATCACGCGCAGTGCCGGGATCTTGGCCAGGAGGTTCAGCAGTTCCTCGGAAATGCCGTCGGAAAAATATTCCTGGTCCTTGCCTTGGCTCATGTCGACGAAAGGCAGCACCGCGATGGATCGCTCGCCGTGCGCCTGCACGATCGCCTCGCTGCGTCCTTCCTGCCGCGCGCTTTCCATGCGCGTGGATTCCCGCACCGGGGAGAGGAGGAACTTGTCGACAGCGAAGTACGCGACGGCCAGCGTCAACATGACCATGATCAGCCGGTCCATGCGCTTGCCGCTTTGCGGTGCGATGGAATGTGCGGAACCGACATCGGCCTCGCGCATCAGGCCATCCGGGGTCCACTGGAAGATCCAGTTGAACATCAACGCGGGGACGAACCCGATCAGCAACACGATGATCAGGCCGCGCGCGACCCAGGGCGGCGCCGAGAACATGGGCAACACGGTCGCGGCCACCTGCACCAGCAGCCACGCGCTCGCCAGGTACAACCCAGCGACGCGGATGACGTTGCGACGCCTGAGTTCGAGCAGGAAGGTGTTCATGGGCCAGCCTTCACGGTGCTACGCCCGTGTGCGCTCGCCTGCGGATGCCTGCAGGTAGAACCTGTTGCACGGAGCAAACCGGATCGTTCCGGAATCATGCGATGCGGATTCGACAACATTGGCGCCCCCGTTCCGGTACGACCCTGCATGGCGATGCACGTCTCGCAACGGCGCCCCCAATCCCCTGCCGGAGCATGGCACAACGGACGCGCAAGGCGCGACGGACCTTTAAGCATGGATGGCAATCAACAGGCCGTTGATCGAAGCGGCGCTGGCTAGGCGATCACCGCCGGGGCAGTTTCCAGTCTCGAAACACCTGCGCATCAGGACGGCTTAGGTAACCGCTGACGGTCGAGTCGAGGAAGCCGGGACAAGACGCGTCATCGCCCTGCGCACCGCCGACGACGCGGAGCGACTCCAGAGAGGCGGCATCGGGCCGATTCCCTGCGCTGCGCGTGGCCTGGCAATCACCACGACGTCCATCGGCTGGATTCACTGGGCAACCAGGAATAGGGAGGTCACGGCCCGGTTGTCCGTGCCGTCCGCCGAACCGCGTTGCGTCTTGTCAGGGGAAACATCAAGGGTGCCCTGCACCCGACTCAGGCGGAGAACACTGGTGAAGCGAGCGACCACACCTCTTGAACGCGTTGCATGGCTGACGGCGCTTGGCGCATGCGCGATGGCGGGCCTGGCGCTCGCATTGACCGGCATGCCTGCGCTGCAGCAGGCCTTCGGACCATCGAGCCCTGGCGGCGGCCGCGTTGCGGCCCCGGCGGCAGCTGCCTTCCCCACGAACCCGGCGCGGCTGCGCAGGGCCCAGCTTGCGGCGCTGGGATCGACACCACGCGATGGCATGACCACGCGCAATGGCAGCGGCTGGCTGCGCAGCTTCAACCGCTCCGGCGCGATCGATACCGACAATGCATTCTTCCAGAGCCTCGGCAGCAACGGGCGCAGCTGCGACAGCTGCCATCGGCTCGAAGCGGCATGGTCGATTACGCCGCCCGAACTGCGTGCGCGTTTCAATGCCACCGGCGGCACCGATCCCATCTTCCGCCGCAACGATGGTTCCAATTCGCCGAACGCCGATGTCTCGACGGTGGGCGCGCGGCGACAGGCGTACAGCATGCTGCTCGGGCATGGCGTCATCCGGGTGGGTTTGCCGGTTCCCGCGACTGCAGAGTTTGTCCTCGCCGATGTCGACGATCCCTACGGGTTCGCCAGCGCTGCGGAACTCTCCCTGTTCCGTCGTCCCCTACCGTCCACCAACCTGTCGTTCCTGACCGGCATCATGTGGGACGTCCGCGAAACCGCGACGCCTTTCCTGCCGCCGATGCATGCAGGCCAGAGCCATACAGCCTTGATGGATTCGCTGATCCACCAGGTGGTCTCCGCGACCGTGGGACATGCCGAGGGACTGGACCCCACCGATGCCCAGATGGCTGACATCGTGGACTTCGAGACCGGCCTCACCACCGCGCAGATCCGCGACGACGTCGCTGGCTATCTCAATGACGACGATGCCATCGGCGGCCCGCGCATCCTGACGCAGCAGCGCTTCCACATCGGCATCAACGACACGCTGGGGGCCGATCCGACCGGGGCGGCGTTCGATTCCGACTCCATGTCGCTGTTCCGTGCATGGGCGGACGGGGAAGCACACGGGCAGCGGGAGCGCGCACGGCTTTCGATCGCGCGCGGCGAACGGTTGTTCAACGAAAAGCCACTCAGCATCTCGGGTGTCGGGGGACTCAATGACGCGTTGGGCATCCCCACCATCGCCGGAACCTGCACGACCTGCCACAACTCGCCGAACGTGGGCAATCATTCCGTGGCCCTGCCGTTGAACATCGGGTTGGCGGATGCGTCCCGGCGCTCTCCCGACATGCCGCTGTACACCCTTCGCCACAAGACGACCAACGCCATCGTCAGGACCACCGACCCCGGCCTCGCGCTGATCACCGGGAAGTGGAAAGACATCGGACGATTCAAGGGCCCGATCCTGCGCGGACTCGCCGCGCGTCCTCCGTATTTCCACAACGGGTTCGCGGCGTCGCTGGATGACGTCGTCGAGTTCTACGACACGCGCTTCCACATGCAGATGTCGCAGAGCGAAAAGCGCGACATGGTGGCGTTCCTGCGTTCGTTGTAGCCGCCGCCGTCGCCGCTTGTCTCCTGATAAAAAAAACCCCGCATCGCTGCGGGGTTTTTTGTGTGTTGCAAGAACGGCAAAGCCCTTGTCGGCTTATCCTCTCTTCGCGCTGGGGCGCGTTGAGCGACTTCGCACATTCGTTCCCATCGCGGCGCGATCAGAAATCCATGCCACCCATGCCACCCATGCCACCGCCGCCGCCCATGCCGCCACCGGCTGCGTCATCCTTCTTCGGCGCTTCTGCCACCATCGCCTCGGTGGTGATCATCAGGCCGGCGATCGAGGCTGCGTTCTGCAGCGCCGAACGCGTGACCTTGGTCGGATCCAGGATGCCGAACGCGATCATGTCGCCGTATTCACCGGTCTGCGCGTTGTAGCCGTAGTTGCCGGTGCCGTTCTTGACGTTGTTCAGCACAACCGACGGCTCTTCGCCGCAGTTGGTGACGATCTCGCGCAGCGGCGCTTCCATCGCACGCAGGGCGATCACGATGCCGTGGTTCTGGTCTTCGTTGGCGCCCTTCAGCTCACCCATGGCCTGCAATGCGCGCACCAGCGCAACACCGCCGCCGGGCACCACGCCTTCTTCCACCGCTGCGCGCGTCGCGTGCAGGGCGTCTTCGACGCGGGCCTTCTTTTCCTTCATCTCGATCTCGGTCGATGCGCCGACCTTGATCACCGCCACGCCGCCGGCCAGCTTGGCCACGCGCTCTTGCAGCTTTTCCTTGTCGTAGTCCGAAGACGTGTCCTCGATCTGCGCCTTGATCTGCTTGATGCGGCCTTCGATGTTGGTGCTTTCGCCCGCGCCGTCGATCAGCGTGGTGTTTTCCTTGGTGACCTGCACCTTCTTGGCACGGCCGAGGTCCTTGATCGTGGCCTTCTCCAGCGACAGGCCGACTTCCTCGGAAATCACGGTGCCACCGGTGAGGATCGCCATGTCTTCGAGCATCGCCTTGCGACGATCGCCGAAGCCCGGTGCCTTGACTGCGCACACCTTGACGATGCCGCGGATCGTATTGACGACCAATGTCGCCAACGCTTCGCCTTCGACTTCCTCGGCGACGATCAGCAACGGCTTGCCGGACTTGGCCACGCCTTCCAGCAACGGCAGCAGTTCGCGGACGTTGGAGATCTTCTTGTCGTGCAGCAGGATGAACGGGTCTTCGAGCTCAGATGACATCGACTGCTGGTTGTTGATGAAGTACGGGCTGAGATAGCCGCGATCGAACTGCATGCCTTCGACCACGTCGAGTTCGTTGTCCAGGCCGGAACCTTCTTCAACAGTGATGACGCCTTCCTTGCCGACCTTCTTCATCGCGTCGGCGATGATCGTGCCGATCGACTCGTCGCTGTTGGCCGAGATCGTACCGACCTGGGCAATGGCCTTGTCGTCGGCGGTGGGCTTGGACTGCTTCTTCAGCTCGGCGACGGCGGCGGTGACCGCCTTGTCGATGCCGCGCTTGAGATCCATCGGGTTCATGCCGGCGGCAACACCCTTCATGCCTTCGCGGATCATCGCCTGCGCCAGCACGGTGGC
>JBDSEX010000233.1:0-2509 GCA_039919835.1 Luteimonas sp. | reverse complement strand
CGATGCATTGACCGGCGACGTTCCCGCGCACATGCCGCCGTGCAGCAGTTCGTGTTCGATGGTGCCGGTGATGCGCGTGGTCGCTGCGGTGTAGTCCACGACCGGCGAACGCTGTATGAAGATGCGGGTGCCGCCGTCGAAGCGGTCGGTCGGGATCAGCACGCTCTCGCGATCGGTGTCGAAGGTGACTTCCACGCGGTCCGCGCTGGGCACGAACGGCACACTGCCAACGTAGTTGTTGAAATGTGCCGGCGGAAACGAAGCCGGATTGCTGGTGATGCCGACATTGGGAAAGTACGGCGCGCAATCGACGCCCGCCGGGCAGGTTTCACCCGCAAGCAGGTCGAAGGACGCCGTGACCGTATCGGCCGGGCAGAACTGTTGCGGCGACACCCTGCCCAGGCCGATGAGGCCGCGGCGGTCCAGCGTGCATCCGGCAAGCAGCAGTATCGCGAGAGCGATCAGCGTGACATTGCGCAACAGGGAGAGGTGCGAGGGACGCTGCAGAAGCGCGGCAGGCCGCAGCGGATGATGTCGTGGTGCGCAAGTGTCCGTCGTATTCATGTGCAATGTCCTGGGACCGGCATCTGGTTCCGGCACTTAGGAACTGACGCACTCCTGCGCGAAGACCGGACAAACGCAACCGTCGTCGACAGGGCGGTGCGCCCATCAGGGAACCGCGGGATGTGGCGCCGCGCGCACCTTCGCCAGCGCACGCAACGCGATCAGCAGCACGCCGCCCAGTACCATCGCGCCGCCGATCCACAGCTTCGGACCGGGCTGGTCGCCCCAGAACACGATTCCGAGCATCACCGCCAGCATCGGCGCAAGCAGCAGGTAAGGAGTCACGCGTGCGACCGGATGGCGTTGCACCAGCACGTAGTACAGGCCGTGTCCGAGCAGCGACGCGACCAGCGCCGCGTACAGCGCACCGCCCCAACCGATCCAGCTGGCGCCACGCAATGACGCGAAGCCGCCGGGTTCCAGGAGCGCGCTCAGTGCCAACAAGGGCACCACGCTCAGGATGGCGGTCCAGCCCTGTTGGCTGATCATGCTCAAACCGTTCAGCCGTCGCATGAGCACCGTGCCAATGGCGAGGAACAACGCCGATGCCAGCATCAACGCCAGCGATACCGGGCGATCCAGCACCAGCGGATCGAAGCCGAGCACCAGCACTCCGCCGAAAGTCAGCGCGATGGCAACACCCGTGCGCCAGCCGAACCGTTCGCCCAGGAACCACCACGCCAGCAATGCCGACATCGGGACGTAGCTCTGCATGACGATTGCCGGCGACGACAGATCGCCTGCGAGATGCAGGGCCCAGAAACTCAAGCCGAAATGCACGACGCCCACGCACAACGCAACTGCGACCAGCAATGGCCACTGCCCGGGCGCTGGGCGCTTGACGAAGGCGGCAAGCAGGATCGCGAGCATCGATAAACGGATCGCGGTGAACAACAGCGGCGGGATTTCCTGCAACGCGAACGCGGAGGTCAGGAAGTTGCCGGCCCAGGCGAGACAGATGACGAGGATCAAGGCGAGGTCGCGTATCGGCACGAAGGCGTCATCGATGAGGGAATAAATATCGTCATTCGCGCCTGCGGGAATGACGTCTTGCGGTTTTGGCTAGTACCGCCAACCCAGCTTCCGGTACAGCTTCGCTATCAGCCACGCAGGCCCGATCAGCAGGTACGTCAGGTCCGTCAGGAAGCTGGGCTTTTTCCCTTCGATCCTGTGCCCGATGAACTGCGCGATCCACGCAACCACGAAGACGCCGATCGCCAGGTACAGCAACTGCCGTGCGCCGGCGACGTCGTACAGCCAACGCGTCAGCCACGCCAGGATAACCAGCAAGGCCAGCATGCCGTAGCCGAGGGGACGCGATGCGCGGTAATAGAACATCCATGCGAAGAACATCGCCAGGGCGGCCCACAATCCCGGCCGGAACCAGCTGCCGACGACCGGGATGCACCACAGCAGCGCGATCACGCTCCACAGGATCGCAGGCACGGCGAAGACATGGATCCACTGGTTGGTGTCGTTCTGGTGATCTCCGGAATAATTCGCGAACCAGCGATCGATGCGGCGCTCGTTGTTTTCGATATTCTCAGTGCTGGCGTTCATCGTTGAATCCTCCGCGCGACCAAGGGCAGCTTGCGCCGCCAGCCCGTTGCCGTCCAGCGCTGGCGTTGCGTCATGACGAATACAACGTTCGATCCTCTAGAAAACCTCCGCGCGCGGGCCTGACACTGGCGACACGTAAGCTTGCGAATCGAACCCCGCATCGGCGAACGCCGTGCGCATCGCGGGCGACGCAGCGTCCGCTTCCGCTCTTGACGCAAACCACGCAAACACGCTCGGCCCACCGCCGGAAATGCTCGCGCCCAGCGCACCGTGATCAAGTGCCGCGGCCTTCACACGTGCGAACCCCGGGATCGGCGGCGCGCGCCGCGGTTCAACCAGAACGTCGCGCAAGCCGTCGCGGATCAGTGCCACATCGCCGCGCTGC
>JBDSEX010000227.1:0-6131 GCA_039919835.1 Luteimonas sp. | reverse complement strand
CGAGTCGAGGCCCGCGGCGACGCGGAACAAGTGTTGCACGGCATCCACGCCGCGGTGGCGATAGAAATAATCGCGCAGGCCTTGCCCTGCGCTCGCTGCACGCTCCGTGCTGTCGTGCGGGTGTGTCGCCAGCCAGTCGGCCAGCATCTCGCTATTTCCGTCCGTGACCGCGTACAACTCGGTGCGGTTGCACGTCGACAGCAGCACGACTTCCTGCACGCCGGGCAGGGCACGCAATGCTGCCAGCGCAGCGGGTAACGCGGCATCATCGAACGCCACCCGTTCGCGCAGGCTGACCGGCGCGGTCTGGTGGTTGAGGCCGACTGCGTGGAACGTACGGCCTGGCAAATTGGTGGATGAGAGGCTGATGGTTGCGATCTATCGAAGGAAGCTCGGTCAACAGATGACGAAAGGAAGGACGCTTTGCAAAAAGCAGGTTCAGCAGCTACCGATTAAGCTACTCGGCAACTTCAAACCGCCATTTTAACGGCACGGTCGCTGGATGCCCGCTTTTCACATCTTGCCCGCTTTCAACAGGCTGGCATTCCTCCTGGTGCTCTGCATGGGCCTCCTTCGCGCACACCCGGCGGACGCCCAGGCGCGCAAGCCGGGAGGCGATGCACTCGAGCCCGTCATCGCCGGGGAATTCGCGCTTCAGAACGGCCAGCTCGACGATGCCGCGCGGTGGTATCTCGAGGCCGCCCGCGCCACCGACGATGCGGGCCTGGCCGAACGTGCCACCCGCATCGCCTTGCTGGCAAATGACGACCCGCGCGCCGCCGAGGCGATGAAACTCTGGCATTCCCGCGCGCCGCAATCCCTGGCGATGCGCGCCGCCGAGGCCACGCTGGCCTTGCGGCGCGGCGATGAACGACGAGCAAGCCGGGAGCTGCAGAGCCTGCTTCGCGATCCTGACTCCGCTGGCTGGAGGCACGCGCTGATCGCGCTCGGAAACGGCGGCAAGAACGTGAAGCTGTCGGCGCGACTGTTGACGGCGCTGGTGGACAGCAACTCCATTCCCAACGACCTGCAGGCTTGGCTCGCCTTTGGGGGGCTGGCGCAACGGCTGGACGAAGATCCGCTGGCCGAGCGCATGGTCGCTGAGGTCGTCAAGCGGTTTCCCGGCGAGCCGCGCGTCGCCTTGCTGCGCGCCAGCCAGCTGCGCGAAGCCGGCAAGCTTGATGAGGCCAGGACCGTGCTGCTCGGGCTTCGCGCGCAGGCGGACCGCGACGCCGACATCCGTCTTGCCATCGCTGCCGAATACGAAGCGATGGGCGACGTCGCCGCGGCCGCTGGCGTGTTGTCACGCGGCCAACAGGACGCACAGAGTTATGGCTTGCGCGCATCGCTGCTGGCGCGGGCGGACGACAACGTTGCACTCGCCAGTCTCTACGACGAACTGCGCAAGGGTGGAGCCCAGCCCGATCCGGAACGCCGGCTGTTGCTCGGCCAGGCCGCGGAATTCCTCAAGCGTTATCCCGAAGCGCTGGAGTGGTATCGCGGCGTGCCGGGCGGATCGCAACGCTGGACCGCGCGCCTGCGCGCCGCCAACGTGCTGCATGAGTTGAAACGCAGCGCCGACGCCTACGCCGAAGTGCGCAAACTGCAGAGCGAGGCCAGCGCCGACGAGGAGGCTCGGCGCGACGCCTATCTGCTGGAAGCGGAGCTGCGCACGCGCGACAAGGACGATGCAGGCGAGCTTGACGCCTATGCGCGTGGACTGGCGGCCTATCCCGATGATGGCGCACTGCTGTATGCGCGGGCGTTGGCGTGGGAGCGACGCGACAACATCGAACGCGCGGAAGCGGACTTCCGCAAGATCCTCGTTGCCGAACCGGACAACGTCGCCGCGTTGAATGCGCTCGGCTACACCTTGGCCGATCGCACCACGCGCCACGCCGAGGCGCTGGAACTGATCGATCGCGCCCGCGTGGCCGAGCCGGGAAGCGCGGCGATCATCGACAGCTACGGCTGGGTGTTGTATCGCCTCGGCCGTCACCAGGAAGCGCTGGTGGAACTCCGCCGCGCCTTGACCCTGCAGAAAGATCCGGAGATCGCCGCGCACCTTGGCGAAGTGCTGTGGGTCAGCGGCAACAGGGACGAGGCGCGCAGGTATTTCGAGCAGGCGCGCACGCTCGATCCCGAGAACCGCGCGCTCAAACGCGCACTGATGAAGTTTTCACCATGATTGAACCAACGGGAATCCGCGTGGAACCGACAACGCCGTTTCGGAAGATGGTTCTCCGGAGTGTCCTCATGACGGCGTTGCTGATGCTCGCTGCCTGTCACTCGCAACCGGTCAGGCAGCTGCCGCCGCTGGACCCAGCGATCGCAGCTGCAACCCAGGCGCAACGGGAAACTGCCATGGGGTCGTTCGATGCATGGTCGCTGCAAGGGCGCGTCGCGCTGTCCAATGGCCGCGATGGCGGTAGTGGACGCATCGACTGGGTGCAGGACCGAGGCCGCTACGATGTCCGGCTGAGCGCGCCGGTCACGCGACAAAGCTGGCGCTTGAGCGGGGATGCGGATGGCGCGCGACTCGAAGGGTTGGAGGGCGGCACCCGCAGCGGTGCAGATGCGACGGCATTGCTGCTGGAAGCTACCCACTGGGAAATTCCGGTGGCGGCCTTGGCGTCGTGGGCGCGCGGCCTGCGCGCTGATGCCAGCCATGGAACCGCAACGATCCGGTACGGCAGCGACGGTCGCCTCGCGCGGGTCGAGCAGGGTGGCTGGGTCATCGAATACGGCGACTGGCGTGCATCGGCCATTCCCGGGATCGAATTGCCGAATCGCCTCAATGCCAGCCGCGGCGATGCACGGGTTCGCCTGGTTGTCGATCGCTGGAGTGAAGGCCCTGCTGTGCCATGAGCGAAGGCGGGGATCGCTGGTCAGTCTGGCCCGCTCCGGCCAAGCTGAACTTGTTTTTGCGGATCACGGGCCGGCGTGCGGACGGCTATCACACCTTGCAGACGGTGTTTCGGTTGCTGGATTGGGGCGACAGCGTCCGGTTGCGGGTTCGCTGTGATGGATGCATCGGTCGTGCAGCCGACGATTGCGGAGTTGCTTCCGACCATCCGCCCAACAGGATGGAGCGATCATCGTCCGGCATCGAGCTGTCATCTACACACATTCCACAACCTTATAGCGAGATCGAAAGGTCATCGCTGGGGGACTGCGGGCCCGATTTGACTCGCAGGCCACTGCGGCCGGGTGCTGGCTCTAGCAGTGGTGTGCACCCAAGGCTTGACACGCACACCACCATTTCAGAGGGCGATGACCTCTCGATAAAAGCCGCTAAATTGCTCCAATCGGCCGCTAACGTCAGGCAAGGTGCCGACATCTGTGTCATCAAACGGATTCCTGTGGGCGGCGGCTTTGGCGGGGGGTCTTCCGATGCCGCGACGACATTGGTCGC
Source organism: Luteimonas sp. (assembly GCA_039919835.1). GTDB lineage: Bacteria > Pseudomonadota > Gammaproteobacteria > Xanthomonadales > Xanthomonadaceae > JALYOU01. Next base: position 2,716 of record JBDSEX010000227.1, on the reverse strand, counting down.
CCTGAACGCTCTCTGGGGTCTGGGCTGGCCGTTGGGTCGGCTGTCAGAACTCGGGCAGCAACTTGGTGCCGACGTGCCGGTCTTCGTCATGGGCCAGAATGCCTGGGCCGAAGGTGTCGGCGAGCAGCTCACGCCTATCGACCTTCCGCGTTGCTGGTACGTGCTGGTCGACCCCGGCGTCCATGCGTCTACCGCGGAATTATTCCAAGCCCCTGAATTGACGCGGGATTCCCCGCCCGCGACAATATCCGACTTCGTTTCTGGTGTTCTGCTCGACAATGCGTTCGAGCCGGTCGTGCGTCGCCTTGAATCGGCTGTCGAGGCCGCTTTCCGGGCCATGTCGCAGATCGGCCGGCCGCGATTGACGGGGTCGGGCAGCGGGTGTTTCGTCGAATTCGGCGATCGCGAATCGGCGCAGGCGGGTCTGGCGGCATTGCCTCCGGGCTTGCGTGCATGGATCGCGGCCGGAGTTTCGCGTTCGCCCCTGCACGTCCTGTGCGACACAACAAGTTAACCGCAGGGGCGTCGCCAAGTGGCCCAAGGCACCAGGTTTTGATCCTGGCATTCGCAGGTTCGAATCCTGCCGCCCCTGCCAACCATCGGAAATCGGGAGTCGGCAATCGGTAACAGCGTTCTCTATGCGCTTTGGCGATTCCAGACCCCTGATTCCCGCCCAACCGCCACCGGTCAGAGCGAGCGCGGATAGACATGCAAGACGATCACGATCTGCTGGTCTTTTCCGGCAATGCCAATCGCCCCTTGGCCGACGCGGTGTGCAAGGAGCTGGGCATCGGCATCGGCAAGGCGCTGGTCGGCCGGTTCTCCGATGGCGAGGTGCAGATCGAGATCGAGGAAAACGTACGCGGGCTGGATGTGTTCGTGATGCAGCCCACGTGCGCACCGAGTGCGGAAAACCTGGTGGAACTGCTGGTGCTGGTGGACGCGCTCAAGCGCGCCTCGGCCAACAGGGTGACCGCGGTGGTGCCGTATTTTGGTTACGCGCGGCAGGACCGGCGGCCGCGTTCGGCGCGGGTGCCGATCACTGCCAAGGTCGCGGCGCAGATGTTCTCGACGGTGGGCACCGATCGGGTGCTGACCATCGATCTGCACGCTGACCAGATCCAGGGTTTTTTCGACATGCCGGTCGACAATGTGTATGCGTCGCCGCTGCTGCTCGCCGATGTCTGGCGTGCGCACGGAACCGAAAACCTGATCGTGGTTTCGCCTGATGTCGGCGGCGTCGTGCGTGCAAGGGCCATCGCCAAGCGCCTCGACGATGCCGACCTCGCAATCATCGACAAGCGCCGTCCCAAGGCCAACGTCGCCACCGTGATGAACATCATCGGTGACGTGTCAGGCAAGACCTGCGTGCTGGTCGACGACATCGTCGACACCGCCGGCACCCTGTGTGCGGCGGCGGCGGCGTTGAAGGCGGAAGGTGCGATCAAGGTGGTCGCGTACTGCACCCACCCGGTGCTGTCGGGGCCGGCGCTGGACAATCTGAACGGTTCTGCGCTCGACGAACTGGTGGTGACCGACACGATCCCGTTGTCGGAAGCGGCCAGGGCCTGCGGTCGCATCCGCCAGCTCAGCGTCGCGGAATTGCTGGCGGAGACAATCCGCAGGATCGCGTTCGGCGAATCGGTGAGTTCGCTGTACGTGGATTAGAGACCGGGAGACGGAAATAGGGAATCGGGATTAGGGACGGCACATATGAAAGTGCTATTCCGCCTCCCGATTCCCGATTCCCGATTCCCGGGAACGAAAACTCCCTTGGTCGCGAGGGAGTTTCAACGCCGCCGCGAGGCGGTATCAACGCAGCAAAAGTGAGTAATTGAAATGGCAGAAGTACATAGACTTTCCGCTAGCAAGCGCGATGACGAAGGCAAGGGTGCGAGCCGCCGCCTGCGTCGCGCTGGCAGCATTCCGGCCATCGTGTATGGCGGCAAGGACGATCCGCAAAGCATCCAGCTGGCGCACGAGTCCACTTGGGTTGCGAGCCAGAACGACTGGTTCTACTCGCAGATCCTGTCGCTGGACGTCGGCGGCAAGGTGCAGCGGGTGCTGCTGCGTGACATGCAGCGCCATCCGTACAAGCAGATCATCATGCACCTTGATTTCCAGCGCGTGAACGAGAACGAAGCTATCCGTGTCTCGGTGCCGTTGCACTTCCTCAATGCAGACACCTCGCCTGCGGGCAAGGCGGCTGACGTTTCCGTGACTCACGAGCTCAACGAGGTCGAGATCACCTGCCTGCCGAAGGATCTGCCGGAATACCTGGAAATCGACCTGGGTGCGCTGGAAGTCGGCGACACGATCCACCTGTCGGCGGTCAAGCTGCCGGAAGGCGTGGAGGTGCCGGAGCTCAAGCTTGGTCCGGACCACGATGTCGCCATCGCCGTCGCGCGTTATGTGAAGGAAGAGGTAGAGGAAGAAGTGGTCGCCGAGGAAGGCGCTGCAGATGTTCCTGCGGCGAAGGTCGAAGGCGACGACGCAGCCGGCGACGAAGACGAGAGCAAGTAAGCGCTCGCGGGCGGCACGCGGTCGATCCGACTTCGCGCGCCGCCCGCTTCGTCCGCATGGCTGGCCTGCGCCTGATCGTGGGCCTTGGAAATCCAGGGCCCGAACATATCCGGACCCGGCACAACGCCGGGTTCTGGTTTGTGGATGCGCTCGCCGAAAAATCGGGCGCGCGCTTCAGCATCGAATCGAAATT
>JBDSEX010000203.1:0-6492 GCA_039919835.1 Luteimonas sp. | reverse complement strand
ATCACCGTCATTTGCGAGCGTCCAAAGGTTGGCCCGAATGCCGAGGCAATGCGAGAGCTGCTGGCGGTTGGCCTCGGAATCGACGTCGACCATGTCAGCATCAAGGCCACCACCAGCGAACGCCTGGGCTTCACCGGCCGTGGGGAAGGCATTGCCGCGCAGGCGATCTGCCTGCTCGTCAAGGCATGAGCGGCGCTTTGCCGCACGCGCATGGCACCCCCGTCCTCGAGGCGAAGTTCCGCACGCTGCCCGAGGACTTCATCGTCGACGAAATCGACGGCTTCGAGGCCACTGGCAGCGGTGAACACCTGCTGCTGACCATCGAAAAAAGCGGAATGAACACCATGTTTGCCGCAAAGCAGATTGCGGCGTGGGCCGGCGTAGGCGAAATGGCAATCGGTCATGCAGGCTTGAAGGATCGGCATGCGGTGACGCGGCAACGGATCAGCGTGCATTTGCCGAAGCGTGTCGCGCCCGACATCGCGTCACTGCAGGCCGATGGGCTGCGCGTCCTCAAATCGGAATGGCACGCCCGGAAATTGCCACGCGGCGCGCTGGCAGGAAATCGTTTCGTGCTGACCTTGCGCCACGTGCAGGGCGAGCGGGGCGCGATCGAACAACGCTTGCAGGCCATCGCGGACTGCGGCGTCCCCAATTATTTCGGCGAGCAGCGTTTTGGCCGCGACGGCGACAACATCGCCAATGCGCTGGCGATGTTCGGCGGCCGCCGCATGCGCCGCGAGCAGCGCACCATGTTGCTGTCGGCGGCGCGTTCGGAACTGTTCAACCGGGTGCTCGCCTCGCGGGTTGCACTGGGATCCTGGGATCGCGGCCTCGAAGGCGAGGTGTGGCTGCTGGACGGCAGCCGCAGCGTGTTCGGGCCGGAACCGTGGAGCGAGGCGCTGGAACAACGGCTCGCCTCATTCGACATCCATCCCAGCGGACCCTTGTGGGGCGTCGGCGAACTGCGCAGCAGTGGCGACGCCCGCGCCCGCGAGCTTGCCGCGCTGGACGACGAGCTTGCGCTGAAGTTGCGCATGGGCCTCGAAGCGGCTGGTCTCAAGCAGGAACGGCGCGCGTTGCGGCTGCGGCCGACCGCAATGGCGCATCGCTGGTTGCAGGACGATGTCCTCGAACTATCGTTCGAACTCCCGCCGGGGACGTACGCCACCGTGGTGTTGCGCGAAATAGGCGAGATCACGGCCAACGTACCTTCGCCCGATTCACACGCGGAAAGTGAGTCGTCCGGGTAACGCCCCAGGCAACACCCGTCAATTTTCGTCACGTCTTCCAGAACCTGGGATGCGCTGCGCTTCTCCGCACTCCGGTCCTGGCACGCTACCTTGCTGGTAGTGGATGGGCGCTCGCCTGACGCGTGCGAATAATGCCTTGATGCACTGTTTCAGGTGCTTTGCACGCAGAGAAAAAACTGCTCAGCGTTTGGCCAGCAACACCAGCACCGCCCCGGTCCCGCCTTGCGCTGGCGGCGCGGAATGGAAAGCGAGCACATCGGCGCGTTTGCGCAGTATCCCGTCCACCATGTTCTTCAGGATCGGGGCGCCGCTTTCCGAGTTTAGCCCCTTGCCGTGCACGATGCGCACGCATCCCAGTCGGGCGGCGCGCGCGTCCGCCAGGAAACCACGCAGCAAGGCTTCGGCCTGGCGTGCGTCGGTGTGGTGCAGATCGAGTTCCTCCTGAGCCGAGTATTCACCGTTGCGCAGGCGGCGCAGGACGCGCGCGGGGACTTCGTCGCGGCGATAGTCGAGCGGGTCGCCTGCCTGCAGCAGCGTCACGTCGAGTGCATGACGGAACGCGTCGCGTGCGTTCGATTCGTCGCGCTCGGCCATCGTCGCGCGCGGCTTGGGTTTGGGCTTCGGCGGCGGGGCCGGCGTGGCCGGCAGTTCGCGCACCGGGCCGATGGCGGACCGGAACATCGCGGCGTCATCGTCGGTCGGTTTGCCGTTCATGGTGAAGAATGTAGCGGCAACGCCGGGATGCGCAAGTTTCGCGACGCAACGCACCGGCTTGCAATGCGCATTCGGTATCATGCGGGCTTGTACGAGGAGTCCCATGCGCGTTTTGGTGAGTAACGACGACGGCGTCGAGGCCCCCGGCATCCGCATCCTGGCGGACGGCCTGCGCGCCGCCGGTCACGCGGTGCGCGTGGTGGCCCCGGATCGCGACCGTTCCGGCGCCAGTAATTCGCTGACCCTCGACATGCCCGTGCGGGTGACGCGCGTGGATGAATTCACGTGGCGCGTCGCCGGTACGCCGACCGATTGCGTGCACCTGGCGCTGACCGGCATGCTCGATGGCATCGACGATGAGGAACCCGACCTGGTCGTCTCGGGCATCAACAACTTCGCCAATCTCGGCGACGATGTGATCTATTCCGGTACGGTTGCGGCGGCGATGGAAGGCCGTTTCCTCGGGCTGCCTGCGGTGGCGGTGTCCCTTGCCACGGGCGATCACCAGGGCATGCATTTCCAGACCGCAGCCCGCGCGGTCGTGGAGATCATCTCCAGGCTCAAGACCGATCCCCTACCCGCCGACACCATCCTCAATGTCAACGTGCCCGATCGTGCGTGGCAGGACATCGCAGGCTTCGAGGTCACGCGCCTGGGTAATCGCCACCGTTCCGAACCGTGCGTGCCTGCGCAGGATCCGCGGGGCCGCAACGTGTACTGGATCGGTCCGGCGGGACGCGAGCAGGATGCCGGCGCTGGCACGGATTTCCACGCGATCCGAACCGGCAATATTTCAATCACGCCAATCCATGTGGATCTGACGCGTTACCAGGCGCTGGAACATGTCGCCAGCTGGGTCAGTGGTTTGGCGGCGTCGCTGGAGCGCACCGCGTGATCGCAAAGATGCGCTTGCAGCCCGAAGCCATTGGCATGGGCATGACCTCGCAGCGCGTGCGCGACCGGCTGATCGAGCGACTGCGCGCCGGCTCGGATCTGTGTGACGGCATCCGCGACGAGCGCGTGCTCAACGCCATCCGCACCGTACCGAGGCATCTGTTCGTCGATGAGGCGCTCGCCACGCGCGCCTATGAAGACACTGCATTGCCGATCGGCCACGGGCAGACCATTTCGCAGCCGTGGGTGGTGGCAAAGATGACTGAAGCGGTGATCGACGGCGCGATGCCGAAGAAGGTGCTCGAAATCGGCACCGGTTCCGGCTACCAGGGCGCCATCCTCGCCGCGCTCGGCATGGAGGTGTACACGGTCGAGCGCATCGGCGAATTGTTGCGCAACGCACGCAAGCGATTCCGTTCGCTGGGCCTGAACGTGCGCAGCAAGCACGACGATGGCCGCATCGGTTGGCCCGAATTCGCGCCGTACGACGCGATCCTGGTCACCGCTGGCGCACCTGCCCTCGTCGATGCGTTGAAGCAGCAAATCGCACCGGGCGGCACGCTGGTTGCGCCAGTGGGTGGAGCGACATCGCAATCGCTGCTGCGCCTGAGGAAAGATGCCGACGGCGCCATCGTGGAAACCAATCTCGCTCCGGTCGTGTTCGTCCCATTGCTGTCAGGCATGATCGACTGACGATGAAAATTTTCGGGCCGATCTACGAACGCGCACTCGTCTGGTCGCGCCATCCAAGAGCGCCTGCGCTGCTAACCGGGTTGAGTTTCGCTGAAGCAGTGGTGTTCCCGGTGCCGCCGGAAATCATGCTGGCGCCGATGTGCCTGTCGCAGCCGAAACGCGCGTTCTGGTTTGCCGCGCTGAGCCTGGCCGGATCGTTGCTTGGTGCCGTGCTCGGTTACCTGCTCGGTCACTACGCGTACGAACTGGTCAAGCCGGTGTTCGAATCACTGGGCTGGATCGACAAGATCGATGCGCAGGTCGCGCACCTGCGACAGGTCGCCGCGGAATCGCCGTGGAAGGAGTTCTGGTTGCTGGTTCTGGCCGGGTTCACACCCATTCCGCTGAAAATCTTTACATGGGCTTCCGGAATCGTCGGCATACCGATGTTGCCGTTCCTCGCCAGCATGGCGGTGGGACGGGGCAAGCGCGTGTTCCTCATTGCATTGGCGATCCGCCTCGGCGGGGAGCGTGCGGAGAAGGCGCTGCACCGCTACATCGAGCCGGTCGGATGGGCGGCGACGGCGCTGCTGCTGGCGGGCATCGGTTACCTGGTGTGGAAGGCAAACGGCGGATGACAAAGGCATTGCGCGCGATGGTCTGCTCGATGGCCTTCGTACTGCTTGCGGCATGTGGCAGTAGCGAAGTCGTGCGCCATGGTGGCGCGACGCGAGCGCCGCAACGCGTGGTATCGCAGCCCAGATACGGCGCGACGGTCGCCGTGCAGCGCGGTGACACCTTGTATCGCATCGCCGTGAACAATCGCATCAGTCCGCTCGATCTCGCCATCTGGAATGGCATTGCGCCGCCTTACACGATCTACCCGGGCCAACGGCTGCGCCTCTATCCGTCGAGTGGTTCGATGCGCGAGCCGGTGGTGCGTTCGCCATCACGCAGGCCGTCCACGAGCACCGCGCCGCGTCCAACGCCGCCGCCTGTGGTGAGTGCGCCGGTTGCCAGTCCCGTCGCGTGGCGATGGCCGGCGGAGGGCCAGCTGATTGGCCGCTACGTCAGCGGCGAGGCGACGAAGCAGGGCATCGACATCGTAGGCAACAGTGGACAAGCGGTGCGCGCCGCCGGCGATGGCGTGATCGTGTATTCGGGTTCGGGACTCGTCGGCTATGGCGAACTGATCATCGTCAAGCACAACGATGCGTGGCTCTCGGCGTACGGACACAACCGCGCGCGGCTGGTCAACGAAGGACAGCTGGTCAAGGCCGGCCAGCAAATTGCCGAGATGGGCCGCAGCGGCGCAGCGCGCGACATGCTGCATTTCGAGATCCGCTACAACGGCAAGCCGGTGGATCCGCTGCGCTATCTGCCGGACCGTTGATCGCAGGCCGTGGCCTTGTCCGATCGGTTCCGGTCCGGGACAAATATCACGAAATTACAAACCCGGCGACGACACGGCGGCCTTCCGCGGCCAACACGTTGAACGTACGCGCCGCTGCGGCATTGGCCATGACTTCGATGCCGACGCCCCGCGTGAGGCACGTCGCCATGACCTCGGCAGCTGGAAACACCTGCCCGGCGCCGGTGCCGAGGACGATCAACTCCGGCTTCAACGCGAGCAACGGTTCGAGATCAGCGGGTGTCAATGCCGATGCGATCGTCACCGGCCACTCTTCGAGCAGCAGATCCGGCGCGACGATGAAGCTCCGACGCAGCGTGCGCTCGTTGACCAGCGCGGATGCACCATCGGCACCGCGCAGGGAAAATTCGTAATCAGGACGTTCGAAGGTGAGTTGCATGGATGGGAGCGAGTAAGCTCAGGGAAAGAAGCACGAGTGGAAGGAGTATTCGTCCTGAATCGTCATTCCCGCGAAGGCGTGAATCCAGTGACTTTATTTGCAGCTCGCGGTGCCGTCACGAACGTCCCTGGATTCCCGCCTTCGCGGGAATGACGAGATGGAGCAAGATCAAGTGGAGTCCAGATTGCGCTGGGATCATGAGTGCGGCTTCTGGCCATTCCGGCGTTCGGATCAGGCCCGTGGCAGCACGATCTGCCGCTTGTCCTTGGACTGCCGATAGAGCACTGCCACGTGGCCGATCCGCTGGACCAGGGCGGCGCCCACCTTGTCCGCCAGTTCGTCGATCATCGCTCCGCGCGCCTCGCGATCCTCGGCACCGATCTTGACCTTGATCAGTTCGTGGATTTCCAGCGCGCCGTCGATCTCGGCAACCACGGCTGGCGTCACGCCCTTTCCGCCCACCTGCAACATGGCTTTGAGCCCATGCGCCTGTCCGCGCAAAAAACGAGTCTGGGCGGAAGTCAGTGCGGTCGGCATGTGCTTGAAAACAAGAGGGAGACAGGCCTGCAGGGTATCATGCAGGCCTCTGGTCTTTCCCGCTCAAAGCGCCTGCATAACGATTCGCAGGCCGTGTTCTTGCTGGATCAAACGCCTGCGATTCCCAATGCCGGCCAGTGGTCGTCCCCGCATCGACTACCGCACATCCATCCGCGGCCCGTTCACGTAAAAAGCACTTATGGCCACCCGCAGCAAGAGCAGCCAGCGCTGGTTGCGCGAACATTTCGCCGATCCCTACGTCAAGAAGGCGCAGGCGGAAGGACTGCGTTCGCGCGCGGCGTACAAGCTCGAGGAACTGGTCGAACGTGATCGCCTGCTGAAGCCCGGCATGATCGTGGTCGATCTGGGCGCGGCGCCCGGCGGCTGGTCGCAATGGGTCAGGCAGGCACTCGGTGGCATGGACCAGGCCAACCCCGGACGGGTGATCGCTTCGGACATCCTTGAGATGCCGTCGCTGGCCGGCGTCGAGTTCCTTCATGGGGATTTCAGGGAGGATGCCGTCTTATCGACGTTGGAGACGATGCTGGGCGACCATCCCGTCGACCTTGTCCTGTCGGACATGGCCCCCAATATGAGCGGTGTGGATGCGG